>NZ_JBPJZT010000018.1:0-119745 GCF_051216375.1 Variovorax glacialis
GAGGTACTTCAGCCCTTCAAATCAACCTCATCCCTACAATCTCTTCCGCGCAACCCAGCATCCGACCGACATCGGTCACGTTCCCGAAATCATCGGTCACGTTCGCCGAAATACGCAGTCCACCCGCAGATGAGCCTGAACAGGCCCTGCGGAAGCACGTTTCCAACCGATGGTGAGCCTGGCGCGGCGGCAATCATTGCCGCCGCCCGACCGCAGGCGCTTTTTGGGGGCGCTGATCATCAACCGATGGTCATCTGCATGGACGAATCAAGAATCCGCACCGTGGCGCAAATGCGCGAGGTGCTTAAAGGCACGTACCCACTGGAATTCACTGCCGCAGGCGATGCGGTTGCGCGATGCGAATGGATTGCCGTGGTTCTCAGGCGCGTGTACTACCTCTCCTTGAGCCGCGAGGAACGCGGTGTCGTCTTGCAGTACTTGCGCCACTTCTGCGGCTTCAGTCGGGCCCAGATCACCAGGATCGTTGGACGGGCCCTGACCGGGCAGGCATTACGTGCGCCGAGGGGGCGCCGTCCAACGCCTTTGCCAGGCGCTACACGCCCGAGGACTTGGACGCCTTGGCGGACGTCGAGCGCGAGTACGGCCGGCTCTCCGGCCCGGCCACCGTCGCGGTGCTGCGCCGCATGCATCAGGTCTACGGCGACCGCCGATACGTCCGGCTGCAGCACCTGTCTTCATCGCACCTCTACAACCTGCGCCGCTCGGCCGAGTACCGTGCCCGACACACCGTGCGCACCAAGACGCGCAGCGATCGCAAGGCGGGTGCCATCGCCGTTCGGCGCGCACCGATACCAGAGAACCGACCCGGCTTCATCCGCATCGACAGCGTCCACCAAGGCAACTTCAAGGGTCGCAATGGCATCTATCACGTCAATGCGGTTGACTGCATCACCCAGTGGCAAGTGGTGGCCACGGTGCCCAACCTGACGCGCGAACACATGCTGCCGGTGCTGCGCGACATGCTTGCGCAGTTCCCGTTCAAGATCCTCGGCTTCCACAGTGATGGCGGCTCGGAGTACGTCAACTACGAGGTCGCCAGGATGCTCGAGGAGGAGCGCATCGACTTCACCCGATCGCGTCCTCGCCAATGTAGTGACAACGCCCTGGCCGAGTCCAAGAACGGCAACGTCGTGCGCCGCCAGTTCGGCTACTCCTACGTCCCGGCCGAGCGCGCGATCCTGTTCAACGACTTCTGCAAGGCCCACCTCAACCCATTCCTGAACTTCCACCGGCCCTGCCTGTTCGGCACCGAGGTGCCCGACCTAAAGAAGCCCGGCCGGCTGCGTCGTATCCATCGCCATGAGGACGTCATGACCCCGCTGGAGAAGCTTGCCATCCTGCCGGACGCAAGCAACTTCCTGCGTGAAGGCATCACCATGGAAGGACTGCATCAACTCGCGTTGAGCCAGACCGACATCGAAGCAGCGCGGCAGGTCCGAGAGGCGCGCGAGGCGATGTTGCACCAGGTTGCTGTCGAGACCCGGCCGCTCTATGGCGATGTCTGGAGCTTCGCTGCGAGCTGCGCAGCCTGATCCACCGCGTGGCTGACAATCCGATCTTCTCTAACCGATCAGAACCTCCAAAAGAACCAGAGAATCGGCCCGCTCCAGGCTTATCTCGGAATCGGAAAGTTCTTGCAGCAGGTTGCTGAAATGCCTCGTTCAAAAGTCCGCCGTAAGTGGGCTTGGGGCGTTGTCTTTGCGGAGACGGCTGGACGACTTCGTTCCTGCCGACCATCCGCTGCGCCGCATCCGAGTGATGGTCAATGAGGCGCTGGCCAAGATGGACGAGTTGTTCTCTCAGATGTACGAGGCCGACGTCACGGTCGGCCCGCCCAAGCATCGCGTCTGAGAAGCTACTGCGCGCGATGCTGCTGCAGATCCTGTTCAGCATCGTTCGGAGCGCCAGCTCATGGAGCGGCAATACAACATGTTGTTTCGCTGGTTCATCGGCTTGGCAATGGACGACACGGTGTGGGTGCCGACGGTGTTCACGAAGAACCGCCAGCGCCTGATCGAGGACGACGCGGTGGTCGCCTTCTTCAACGAAGTGCTGGAGACGGCCGAGGACAAGGATTGGTTGTTGGGAGAGCACTTCAGCGTCGATGCCACGCTGATCCAGGCCTGGGCTGGACACAAGAGCTTCGTTCGCAAGGACGGTGACGACGACGGCGGCAGTGACGGGGACTTCAAAGGGCAGCGACGCAGCAACGACACGCACAAGCCGAAGACCGATCCCGATTCGAAGCTGTACCGCAAGGGCAAGACGGCCAGCGAGCTGCGCTACATGGGACACACGCTGAGCGACAACTGTCACCGCTTGATCGTCAATGCGATGGTCACGCAGGCCGACGATCTGGGACGCGCGTCAGGCAGCCGCGAGCGCGGATGCCGAGGTCAGACTTGGCGCCGACAAAGGTTACGACGCAGCCGAGTTCATCGAAGCGCTGCATCGCATGAAGGTCACGCGGCACGTTGCGCAGAACAAGTCGGGGCGTTGCTCGGAGGTGGCCGACCAGATCGCCCAGAGCGAAGGCTATGCAATCTCCCAGCGCAAGCGCAAGCTGCACCGAGCAGGGCTTTGGCTGGGCCAAGTTCGTCGGTCCATCCGGCAGGTGATGGTGCGCGGCATCAAGACGGTCGACCAACTGTTCGTGCTGACGATGGCCGCCTACAACCTCGTGCGCATGCGGACCTTGGCAGAAGTCCGTCCGGTGGCCCCGTTGGGGGGCAGCGAGAGCCCCAAACGAGCCTCAAAGCGGGGAAGACAGCGATTAAAGCCCACCCCGAACGTCGAGATCACACAAGCGCCGTCTTCAGTGCGCAGGATGACTTCCGCGCGCTTGGTACTTCAGCAGCCTGCTAGCTACTCCGCCGCGTTTCGAACCGTTGATAAGCCTGGCGCAGCCCAGCGCCAGGGCGCGTCAAGACTCCCGGTGGATGGCCAGATAGGCATCCCGCGAAGGCGCCAGGTGGTCACGACACAGGCGGACCAGATCCGCGCGCCGACCCTCCTTCAACGCCTCGATCATTTGCCAGTGCTCCATCCGAGCGCGCTCCCTATATGTCTCGGAGGCAAGCGAAGAGAACCGGATGGGGTGCGTCTGCCGGGCGTATTCGATGATGGCCTCGCGCAAGATTTCGTTGCCAGCCAAGTCGAACAGCGCCTTGTGAAATTCCAGATTGCTCCGGAAGACCTGACGCTTGTCCGCCTTCTTGACGGCCGCGTCATGCTGGCGCTGGATTGCGACAAGGACCTTTAGATCCGAGGCTGCGACGGGAAAGGGGATCAGCCGCGCGGCCTCCGCCTCAAGCAGCATGCGAACCTGATATAGCTCTTCGACCGTCTTCGTGTCGAATGACCGAACGAGCGCACCGACGTTCTTGCGCCGCTCCACCAGCCCGAGTCGTTCGAGCGCCGAGAGGACATCCCATCTTCGAGGGAATGATGGTCTGGCCCTTGGTCAGCCGGTCCTGCTCGTCGAACCAGTGCTGCGCGGCCTTGAGGGCGAAGCCGAACCGGTCCTTCTCGGCGAGGTGGTCGAGGGTGCCGAGCGCGAGGGCGATCTCCTTGCGGCCCTCCTGGCGCTTCGCGCTCCAGGTCCCGGCGGTGCCGGGCGTCATGTACCGGAATCCGACGAAGCGGTTCGTCAGGACCTTGTGAAAATAGGGCTTGCGGCGCGGCGCGAGCTTCGCGCGGCCGGCGGGGGTGTCGATCTTGTAGGTGGCCATGTTTCTTCCATCGGAAGGGTTGAACATGGCGCAGGCCGGTATCCGTAATAGTATCGGTAAAGCGGGATAAAAACGTGGAATCGGGTGCGCCTCATCGAGAACGAAAATCGAGGTTTTCATTGGGGAAACTCGAAAATCCGTTCTCATCGAAACGCACTTTAGACCGCTTCTCGGCCCCCGGCAGGGGGTAGGCGAAGCGACACGAAGTGCGCGAAGCCTGGGGAGAGTCAGGCCAGTTGTTTGATGTCGATCCAATGGATGGCGCCGCCGAACTGCCGCACCGCTTCCATCATGTGCTGCGCGCCACCCGGCCCATCGCCGCCCTCGCCGTTCCACACGCAGACGAAGGAAACCTTGTCGCCGGCCATCCGCTGTGCCTCGTCGAGCATCCAGAGGTTGGTCCGCTCGTACGGGTCCTCGCCCTCGGCCAATGCGCCCAGCACGTCGGGCGCAATGAGCACCTCGGCTTCCGCCGCAACGATCCTGTACCGCTCCGTCCAGCGCTCGCCGGCAAAGCTGACGGATTTCGCGAGAAAGGTCGGTTCGTCGAAAGGCAGGTAGATGCGCAACGGCACGCCGGCATCGAGCACCGTTTCCGCGAAGAGGATGTCGCCGCCGCAGGCGCCGCTGCAGATCGCCACGTCGCCGGGACTCGCCTGCAGCCGGTGCACTTCGCTCTCGATCGCCCGGGCCACGGCGGGCTCCAGCGAGGGCGGGAAGCGCGGCTCGGGGCGGTCGGGCGCGTCGATCATGTGCCCGCTGAAAAGAAGAGCCCGGCCCGCGGTATTTCGGGCGGATGGATCGGATGTCACTCGCTACTCCGGTTGTCGCAACGCCGCTGCGAAGGCGGAATTGTGAGCGCCATTGCCGGGGCTGTCGATGGCGCGCGGCGGCCCCGCCCGCGGGTCGAGCGCCGCTCCGCGTCTTTGCAATTCCTTTAGGGCAATCCGGGATTCGTCAGCTTCCGTTCAGCCGATAAGATCGCGGCCATTTCAATTCGGAGAGATCATGAAGAAACTGCTCGCTTTCACGGCCATCGCAGCGGCCGTCGTGGGCGTCCACGCACAGGACTACCCCAGCAAGCCCATCAACATCGTGGTGCCTTTCGCCGCCGGCGGACCGACCGACCGCGTGGCGCGCGACCTGGCCGAAGCCCTGCGCAAGCCCCTGGGTGGCGTGAGCATCGTGATCGACAACGTGCCCGGCGCCGGCAGCTCGATCGGCGCCGCCAAGGTGGCGCGCGCGGCCCCCGACGGCTACACGCTGCTGCTGAACCACATCGGCATGTCCACCATCCCGACGCTGGTGCGCAACGTGCCCTTTAAGGTCGAAACGGACTTCGAATACCTCGGCATCGTCAACGACGTGCCGATGACGCTGACCTCCAAGCCCAGCCTGCCGGCGAACAACTACAAGGAACTCAGCACCTGGATCGCGGCCAACAAGGGCAAGATCAACCTCGGCAACGCCGGCGTCGGCTCCGCATCGCACCTGTGCGGCCTGCTCTTCCAGACCGCCACGAAGACCGAGATGACGCCCGTTCCCTACAAGGGCACGGCACCCGCCATCACCGACCTGATCGGCGGCCAGATCGACCTGCTTTGCGACCAGACGACCAACACCTCGCCGCAGATCGAGGGCAAGAAGGTGAAGGCCTTCGCCGTCACCACCGACAAGCGGCTGACCACGCCCCTCCTGAAGGACCTGCCGACGCTCCAGGAATCGGGCCTGAAGGACTTCCAGGTCACGATCTGGCATGGCCTCTACGCGCCCAAGGGCACGCCGCCCGCCATCACCAAGAAGATCAACGACGCACTCAAGGTCGCGCTGAAGGATCCGGCCTTCGTCAAGAAAGAGGAAGACCTGGGCGCCGTCGTGGCCGCCGACGGCCGCATCGAGCCCGAAGGCCACAAGAAGTTCGTCGCCGCCGAGATCGCCAAATGGAGCCCCATCATCAAGGCTGCTGGCGTTTACGCAGACTAGCTGTTGCTCGCCCCCAGGCTTCGCGCACTTCGTGTCGCTTCGCCTACCCCCTGCCGGGGGCAATGCCGGCGGACCGGCAGAGCCGGTTCCGCGGCATTTCCCGACTTTGTCGCTCGCGGCCGGCGGCAGAAGCTGGGGCCGCCATTCACGGGGGGATGGAGCGAGAATTCGTGCTCCTCTGTAGCTCTCCGCGATTCCGATCGATGAATGAAAGTAACGCGCCGCTCGACACAGCCATCGAGTTGCTGCGCTCGGCCCGACGCATCGTCGTCTTCTCAGGCGCCGGCTTGTCCAAGGCCTCCGGCATACCGACCTACCGCGATGCCGATGGCCTGTGGATGAACCAGAACGCGGTCCAGTTCTCCCATGCCGACGACCTGGCGCGCGACCCGGCGGGCTTCACGAAGTTCTGGGCGCAGCGGCTGGCCGTCGTCGAGGCCGCCAAGCCCAACCCGGGCCATCTGGCACTGGCGCAACTGCAGCGCCTGCGCCCGTCCACGCGGCTTATCACGCAGAACGTGGATGGTCTCCTGACGCTGGCCGGCGGGATGGACGTGCTGGAACTCCACGGATCGCTGCGTCGCTGGCGCTGCGACCACTGCGGCAACCGGCGTGGCCCCTGGCTGCTGCATCGCTGCAAGCGCTGCGGCTCGCGCGCCCGGCCGGACGTCGTGATGTTCGGCGAAATGCTGAACCAGGGCGTGCTGATGGACGCACAGATGGCGGCCGAGGAGTCGGACGTCTTCGTCGTGGTCGGCAGCACCGCCGTGGTCCATCCGGCGGCCGACCTGCCGCTGCTGTCGCTGGCGCGCGGCGGGCGGCTCATCACGCTCAACATGGAAGCGCTGCACCTGGATGCCTCGGCGGCCGCGGTGCTGCGCGGCGCCTCGGAGGACCTGCTGCCGCGGCTGCTCGCGGGGATGGGCTATTCGAGCACCACCCTCGGGAAATAGAACGAGACCACCCAGTTGGGAACGTCGACGATCGAGCTGATGCGCAGGTCGGCGCACACGCTGCACAGCATGTAGGCATCGATCGGCTCGTAGCCATAGCGCCGGCTCAGGAGTTCGACCATCTCCGAGACTGCCATGCGCGCGCCGGCCATCAGGTCGGGGCCGATGCCGGTCGTCACTTCGTAGCCTTTCACGTCGAAATGCCGGCTGACGGGCCCCGGCGTCACGTAGCGCGGCGAGCGCAGGCGGGCGTCCTTGACCAGCTCGAACTTGAGGGCCACGTCGATCGGGCTTTCGATCGCGGTACCGCAGACCTCGCCATCGCCCTGCGCCGCGTGCGTGTCACCGACGGAGAAGATCGCACCGTCGACCTCGATCGGCAGGTACAGCTCCGTGCCCTCGGCGATGTCGCGCGCGTCCATGTTGCCGCCGACGTTGCGCGGCGGAATGATGCTGTGCAGTCCCGGCTCGGCCGGCGCGACGCCGATGGTGCCGGTGAAGGGCCGCAGCGGCACGCGTCCGCCCGGTCCGTACATCGCGGGCGTCGATCCTCCCGCGTCGTAGTTCCAGTGGTGCAGTCTCGCCTTGGGAAACTGGTCGGTCAGCAGGCCGAAGCCGGGGATGTTGCCGGTCCATCCCCAGCCCGAGGGCCGCAGCGACAGCACCGTCACCTTGAGCGCATCGCCCGGTTTCGCACCGTCGATGTAGACCGGGCCCGTCACCGGGTTCACGTGGGCAAGGTCGAGCTTCTCGAGGTCGGCGGCGGTCGAGGTGCGCGTGAGCTGGCCGGAGGACGCGTCGACCGTCTCGAACTGCACGCTCTCGCCGGGCGCGATCGTCAGGCACGGCGGGAAGGCGTTGTTCCAGCCGTGGTGGATGTGGTCCTTGTGGATCGTGTGACGGGTGCTGAGCTCGCTCATGGGGGCGACTCCTAGACCGCGACGGTGAGGGCGCCGTCGATCACCAGGTTCGTGCCGGAGATGCGGCTGGCGGCGGGGCTCGAAATGAACACAACGCCGCGCGCCACTTCATCCGGGGTACCGAACTTGCCGGTGGGATTGACCTTGAGCGTCGACGCATACAGGTCGGGAAGGTTCTTCTCGATGTTCTGCCAGATGCCGCCGTCGAAATAGGTGTTGCCGGGCGACACGCAATTCACCCGAATGCCCTTGCCGACGAGCTGCCGGCTCAGCCCCTTGGCGTAGTGGATCAGGGCGGCCTTGATCGCGCCGTAGGAGCCCGCGGCAAAGTCGACCTCGAAGCCGGAGACGCTCGATATCAGCACGATCGACGCGCTGTCGGACTTCTCCAGGAACGGCACGGCCGCCGCCACCGCATTGACGGTGTGCATCATGTCCGTACGGAAGGACTTGTCCCAGGAATCCGCCGTGTCGCCCACGGCCAGTGCGCTCACGTTGCAGACCAGCGCGTCGATGCCGCCCAGCACCTCGGCGCTCGATGTGATCCATGCGCTCAACGCCGCGCCGTCGGCCACATCCAGCGCGCGCCCGAAGGACTTGACGCCCTTGCCCAGCAACGCGGCGGCGGTCTCTGCCACCTCCGCTTCCTTGCGCGCGCAGATCGAAACGTCCGCGCCTTCGGCGGCAAAACACTCGGCGATGGCCCTGCCGATACCCCGGCTGCCGCCGGTGACGACAGCCCGCTTGCCCTTGAGTCCGAGATCCATGGCAACTCTCCTTCTTGAGGGGGGAGTGCATTCTGAGCGCGCGCGCAGGCGCTGTAAATGTCGTCACGCGCGTCATTGCATTGGCTTGTGGCACCCCTGCGCGCCGCGCAGAATGGCAACACAGCCGCTTCCTGGAGGAACAGACGATGAAAACCGTGGCGGAAATTCTCAGGGCCAAGGGCGATTCGACGGTCCATTCCATCGAGCCCTCGGCCTCGGTCTTCGACGCCGTCAAGCTGATGGCGCAGAAGAACATCGGCGCGCTGCTCGTGATGAAGCGCGACCGCATCGTCGGTGTGGTGACCGAACGCGACTACGCACGCAAGGTAGTGCTCATGGCGCGCTCGTCGAAGGACACGCCGCTGCGCGACGTGATGACCTCCGCCGTGATCTACGTGCGGCCGAGCCAGACCAGCGAGGAATGCATGGCGCTCATGACCGAGAACCGCGTGCGCCACCTGCCGGTCATGGACGGCGGCAAGCTGGTGGGATTGATCTCGATCGGCGACATCGTGAAGGGGATCATCTCCGAGCAGAACTTCATCATCGAGCAGTTGCAGCACTACATCGCGGGAGAGCCACGCTAGTCGGCCGCTTCGCCGCCGCGGTGCGGATCACCTGGTCCGCGCGCCAGCAGTTGGCGGAGCCGGTTGCGCAGACCCGGGATCGCCATCGGCTGCGGGGCGGGCGCCTCCCACTGCCGATAGATCTCGCGTTCCCGTTCCAGGCATTGGTGCAGGGCCGCCAGGTTGCGCTCGTTGTAGGCCCAGATGCCTTGCACGATGAAGTTGCCGGGCGTTTCCAGGTCAGGGCTCGGTGCGATCGTGACGGCTTCGGCGCCGATGTCGAGCAACAGGGCCGAGCGTGCCGATGCGACCTTCATGCCGTCGCCGTGCATCTCGATCTCCCGGGTGAGCGAGTAGCTGATGGTCTGGATGCCGTCGAACTGCTCGGCAAGGTAGGTGGTGACCTCGAGCAGGACGAGAGGGCCGAAATTCCGCTTCTGTTCCTTTACGAACTGGGAAGGCAGGAAGCGCTCGATGCGCACTTCCGTCCCGTCGCGGCTGACCCTCACGGGGTCGAGCGCGCCAAGGTGGACGCTGCCGTCGTGCACGTGCATCGGCTCGCCGAGTTCATAGCGTTCTCCATCGGGCCCGGTGATGCGAAGTCTCTCGAAAGTCATCGTTCGAGAATGCCACGCACCTCCTGACGCGATGCCGGGGCAGCGTGAGGCTATCTGCCGCCGACCACGAAGACCGCACGAAACGGGCGGAAATCTGCGCGCTCAGGCCGTCATGAGATCGTCGAGCAGCCGGTAGTCGGGCAGGGTGGTGTCGATGGCGCGGCCGGCGCGCAGCACCGTGCGGTCGAACTGGGTGCGCGCGAGCATCTCCGAGTAGTTGCGCGCCTTGAGCACCAGCAGATCGGCCGGCGTGCCGGCCGCGAGCACACCACGCTCGATGCCCATGATCGCGGCCGGTGTCTCGGTGGCGGCGCGGATCCAGTCGCCGAGGGGATGGTCCAGGTGCAGGATCTTCACCGCCTGCGTGAAGGTGTCGAGCATGTCGTGGTCGCCGTAGGCGTAGAACGGATCACGGCAGTTGTCGCCCGCGACAGCGACGCGCAGGCCCCGGGCCTTCATTTCGTGCAGCACCGTGACGCCGCGCCAGCGGGGCGTGCGCGCCGCCTGGCTTCGATCCTGCAGGTACATGTTGACCGTGGGCAGGCTCACGATGTCGATGCCTGCATCCTTGCAGGCCGCGATCGTTTCCTCGATGAACTCGTCGGTCTGGAGCGCCAGGGAAGTGACGTGGCCGCAGAGGATGCGCCCGGCGAAATCCTGCGCGACGGCGGTGCGTGCCACGCGGATGAGCGCGCGGGCGCGGGGATCGGTCGATTCGTCCACGTGCAGGTCGAGGTTCAGGCCGCGTTCCGCCGCGAGTTGGAACACGCGCACGAGCGCTTCGTCCAGGTCCGGCGGCATGGTCTCCGTCGGATGTCTGGCCGAGCGCGTCACGCAGCCGAGCTTGCCGCCGCTTTCGGCCACGATGTCGGCGAGTCGGCGGCCTTCGTCCGTCAGGAAGATGTCGAGCGGCGCGATGGAAGACACCTGCAGGTCGATGCGTCCGGCCCAGCGTTCGCGCATCTCGCGGAACACCGGGAACGAGATCGACGCCTGCGGTGCCAGAGAGTCCAGATGGGTGCTGATCGCGACCACGCCCTTGGCGTACGCGGTGGCGAGGCCGAATTCCATGCGGCGGCGCACGTCGTCCGCGTTCCAGCGTGCGGTGCGGTCGCGCATCGTCGCCATCGAGGCGCCCGCGCCGTCGCCCGTGGGGTTGGGCTGGCGAGGCCAGATGTGGCCCTTGTCCAGGTGGGTGTGGCAATCGACCATGCCCGGCAGCACCATCGAGGCGTCGAGGTCCGGCCCGAGTTCGGCGGGCATCGCGCCGGCGGCGTCGATGGCCGCGATGCGGCCGTCGTCCACCAGCAGGTCGATGGCGACCAGTTCGGCGCCGGCATCGGCCGGCAGATCGGCCCGCACGAGGCAGCGGGGCGCGCGGAGATTGCGCAGGGCGAAGCGGGAGGCGACCGGCGGCGAGAAAAAGGAGTGCGTCATCGAGGAAATCGTAGCGAGGCCGACCTCGACGCAAGGAGCATGCCGGTGGCCGCGGCCGCCGGCCACGTCTACCGGTAGCTGCGCGCGTCCTCGATCACCTTGCCGTCGTTCGGCAGGCTGCCGGGCGCGACGAACTCCACCGTGCCGCGCAGCTTGGTCACGTCGCGGATCGCCTCGCCGACGCGCTCCGCCAGACCCTCCGCCGCGGCAGGGCATTCGAGGCGCAGCGTCATGCGGTCGTCCGCCATTTCGCCTTCGACGACCAGCCGCGCCCGTTGCACTTCCGGAAAGCGCCGCGCGATTTCGGCGACCTGGCCCGGGTGCACGAACATACCGCGCACCTTGGTCGTCTGGTCCGCGCGGCCGAGCCAGCCCTTGATGCGCGCATTGGTCCGCCCCGTCGGGCAGTGGCCGGGCATGACGGCAGAGAGGTCGCCGGTTCCGAAGCGGATCAGCGGGTAGTCGGGATTCAGCGTGGTCACGACGATCTCGCCGACCTCGCCTTCGCGCACCGGGTCGCCGGTGCCCGGCCGCACGATCTCGACGATCACGCCCTCGTCCAGCACGAGCCCGTCGCGCGCATTGGTCTCGTAGGCGATCAGCCCCAGGTCCGCCGTGGCGTAACACTGCAGGCCGGTCACGCCACGCTCGGCGATCCAATCGCGCAGGCTGGGCGGAAAGGCCTCGCCCGACACCAGTGCCTTGGTGAGCGAGGGCAGCGGCACCTTCTTCTCCGCGGCCTTCTCGATGATGATCCTGAGGAAACTCGGCGTACCCGCGTACCCAGCCGGCCGCAGGTCGGCAATGGCATCCACCTGCTGCTCGGTCTGACCCGTGCCCCCCGCAAAGACGGTGCAACCCAGCGCACGCGCCCCGGTCTCCATGATGGAACCCGCCGGCGTCATGTGATAGCTGAAGCTGTTGTGCACCAACTCGCCACCACGAAACCCGGCCGCGTACAGCGCACGCGCCGTGCGCCAGTAGTCGCGCGCCTCACCCTCGGGCTCATAGATCGTGCCAGGGCTCGCGAACACACGCGTCATCCTCGACCCGACCCGAATCGCCGAGAAGCCCCCGAACGGATCGCTGGCACGCCGCTCCTTCTGCAGCGCGAGCAGTTCCGACTTGCGCGTCACAGGCAGCTTCGCCAGCGCATCGCGGCTCGTGATTTCGGAGGGCTTGACGCCGTCGAGGATCTTCGCAAACGCCGAAGTCGCCGTCTGCGCCTGCATGACCTGCCGAGGCAGCGCCGCCAGCAGATCCCGCTCGCGTTCGATGGGATCGCGTATTTCAAGATCGTCGTAGTAGTCACCCATCACCGTCGACTCCCTAAATCATTTCAGTTGCGCTGTCGTGAAATACCGCGGAACCGGCTCCGCCGGGCCGCCGGTATTGCCCCCGGCAGGGGGAAGGCGAAGCGACACGAAGTGCGCGCAGCCTGGGGGCGAGCCACATGCCACCGACACGAAGTGCGCGCAGCCTGGGGGAGAGTCAAGCTAGCCACCGCTTCCTCCGCTTGTAGCTCTTCACATCCCGAAAGCTCTTGCGATCCGCGCCGCCGACGCCGAGGTAGAACTCCTTCACGTCCTCGTTCTCCCGCAGGCTCTTCGCTTCGCCGTCCATCACGATGCGGCCGTTCTCGAGGATGTAGCCGTAGTCGGCAAAGCGCAGCGCCATGTTGGTGTTCTGCTCGGCGAGCAGGAAGGTCACGCGTTCCTTCTCGTTCAGGTCCTTCACGATGCCGAACACTTCCTCGACGATCTGCGGGGCGAGGCCCATCGAGGGCTCGTCCAGCAGCACCATGTTCGGGTTCGCCATCAAGGCACGGCCGATCGCGCACATCTGCTGCTCGCCGCCCGAGGTGTAGGCGGCCTGCGAGGAGCGCCGTGTCTTCAGGCGCGGAAAGTACGCATAGACCTTCTCCAGCGTCTGCGCGACCGCGGCCTTGCCGTCGGTGCGCGTGTAGGCGCCCGTCATCAGGTTGTCCTCGATGGTGAGGTGGGCGAAACAATGCCGCCCCTCCATCACCTGGATCAGCCCGCGCTTGACCAGTTCCGATGGCGACAGCGCCTCGATGCGCTCGCCACGCAACTCGATCGTTCCCTTCGTGACCGCGCCACGCTCCCCGGCCAGCAGGTTCGAGACGGCGCGCAGCGTGGTCGTCTTCCCCGCCCCATTGCCGCCCAGCAACGCCACGATGCCGCCCTCCGGCACCACGAGCGACACGCCCTTCAACACGAGGATCACGTGGTTGTAGATGACCTCGATGCCGTTGACGTTGAGAAGAATGTTGGGTTCGCTCATGTAATGCTCTTTCAAATCCCCGCGACGCTCGCACAAGCCTTCGTGAAACACCGCGGTCCGGCTCCGCCGGTCCGCAGGTGTTGCCCCCTGCAAGTGGGTAGGCGAAGCGACACGAAGTGCGCGCAGCCTGGGGGTGTGCCTAGCTACTACAGTCAGCCACGTCGCGGCGGGTAAGTTTCTTTTCCCCGGCGTACTTCTCGCCAGCCACCTTCACCATCGGCTTGATGATCTGCTCGTCGGCCTCGTACCACTCGGGCGCGATGTTCCACTTGCTGCCGTCCCAGGTCTCGATGCGCGCCCAGGTCGAACCCATGTGGTCCTGGCACGAGGTGCTGATCGGCCGCATCACGCCGGCGAAGCCCAGTGCGTCCAGCTTCTTCTGGTCGAGCGCCAGGTTCTCCAGGCCCCAGCGCACCTGTTCGCCGGTCATGACCTTGCCCTTGCCGAAGCGCTCCTGCGCGCGCCGCACGGCTTCGACGCCGAGCATCTGGATGATCACGCCGCGCGTGTAGAGCACCGAGCCGACCTCGTCCTTCGGGCCCGTGCCCTGGCCCTTGTCGTGGACGTTCTTGAGGATGTCCTGCATCACCTTGGGTTGCGTGCCCGACGAGTTGAGCGCCAGCGCGTTGTAGCCCTTGGCATTGGCGCCCACGTCCTTCACGTCGGGTTCCGCGCCGGCCCACCACACGCCGTACATCTTCTCGCGCGGGTAGCCGGTGGCGACGGCCTCCTTGAGCGCGGTCGAGTTCATCACGCCCCAGCCCCACAGCAGCACATAGTCGGGGCGCGACTGGCGCACCTGCAGCCAGGCCGATTTCTGTTCGATGCCGGGCGCGGCGACCGGGATCAGCGACAGCTCGAAGCCATTCATCTTCGCGCGCTCCTGCAGCAGCGGGATCGGTTCCTTGCCGAAGGGCGAGTCGTGATAGACCAGCGCGATCTTCTTGCCCTTGAGCTTGTCGGCGCCGCCTTCCTTCTTGGCGATGTGCTGGATGAGGATGTCCGCCGCGGTCCAGTAGCTGCCCATCAGCGGGAAGTTCCACTTGAACACGTTGCCGTCCTGCGAGGCCGAGAGGCCGTAGCCCAGCGTGATCAGCGGGATCTTGTCGACCGGCGCCTTGTCGGTCAGCGCGAAGGTGATGCCTGTCGCCTGCGGATCGATCAGCGTCGCGCCCTTGCCCTTCAGGCGCTCGTAGCATTCGACGCCCTTGTCGGTCGCGTAGCCGGTCTCGCATTCCTCGTAGCTGAGCTTCACGCCGTTGATGCCGCCGGTCGCATTGATGAGCTTGATGTAGTCCTGCTTGCCGTTGGCCCATGGCGTGCCGTTGGGCGCGTAGGGCCCGGTGCGATACACCAGCAGCGGGAAGAACTGCTCCTTGGCCTGCGCCTGCACGAGCGATGGCGCGAGCATCGCGCCGAGGGTGCTGGCCGCCAGGGCGGCGGTCACAGCGAGCGATTTCAGTTTCATGCCAGTCTCCTTTGGGGCACTGCGTGCCGGTTTGCTAACGAAATCAGTGTGGGAACGGCCAGAGGCGCAGCTTTTCCTTGGCGGTCGACCACAGTCTTGCGAGCCCATGCGGCTCGACGATGAGGAAGAACACGATGAGCGCGCCGAAGATCATGAATTCGAGGTGCGACGCCAGGGCCGTCGAGATCGAGATGCCGAACCATCCCGGAAGCTGGTTGAGCAGGATCGGCAGCAGCACGATGAAGGCGGCGCCGAAGAAGCTGCCCATGATCGAGCCGAGGCCGCCAATGATCACCATGAAGAGCAGCTGGAACGAGCGGTCGATGTTGAAGGCGGCGGGCTCCCAGGTGCCCAGGTGCACGAAGCCCCACAGCGCGCCGGCCACGCCGACGATGAACGAACTCACCGCGAAGGCGGAGAGCTTGGCGTACACGGGCCGGATGCCGATCACCGCGGCGGCGACGTCCATGTCGCGCATCGCCATCCATTCGCGGCCGATCGCGCTGCGCACGAGGTTCTTGGCGAGCACCGCGAACACCACCAGGAGCGTCAGGCACAGCAGGTATTTCTGCACCGCGGTCTCCACCGGAAAGCCGAACAGGTTCAGGCCCGAGGCGGTGACCGAACCCGACGACGAATTGTTGGTGAGCCAGTTGATCCGCAGGAAGGCCCAGTCGACGAAGAACTGCGCGGCCAGTGTCGCCACGGCCAGGTACAGCCCCTTGATGCGCAGGCTCGGGATGCCGAAGAGCACGCCGATCGCGGTCGAGCACAGCCCGCCGAGCAGCAGCGACAGGATCAGCGGCATGCCTTCGATGCGCACGTGGAAGTTGTACGCGGCGTACGCGCCCACCGCCATGAAGGCACCGGTGCCGAGCGAGATCTGCCCGCAGTAGCCCACCAGGATGTTGAGCCCCAGCGCCGCGAGCGCGAGGATCAGGAAGGGAATCAGGATGGCGCGGAACCAGTACTCCGGTGCGGTCATCGGCACCACGGCAAAGGCAAAGACCAGCAGGGCGAGCATCAGCACGCGGTCCTGCAGGATCGGGAAGATCTGTTGGTCGGCGCGGTACGTCGACTTGAACTGGCCGTTTTCGCGGTAGAACATCAATGACTCCGCTGTGGCGAGAGGGCCGTTCCAGGAATACCGCGGAACCGGCTCTGCCGGGCCGCGGGTATTGCCCCCTGGAAGGGGGTTGGCGGCCACACGAAGTGGGCAAGCCTGGGGAAGAGCTTCATGCTAGACCCGATCGATGATTTTTTCGCCGAACAGGCCCTGCGGCCTCACGAGGAGGAAGACAAGGGCCAGCACGTAGGCGAACCAGATCTCGATGCCGCCGCCCAGCATCGGGCCGAGGTAGATCTCCGACAGCTTCTCGCCGACGCCGATGAGCAGCCCGCCGAGGATCGCGCCCGGGATCGACGTCAGCCCGCCGAGGATCACCACCGGCAGCGCTTTCAAGGCCACGAGCGACAGCGAGAACTGCACGCCCAGCTTCGATCCCCAGATGATCCCGGCCACCAGCGCCGCGAAGCCGGCGACCGACCACACGATGACCCAGATGCGACTGAGCGGGATGCCGATCGACTGCGCGGCCTGGTGGTCGTCGGCCACCGCACGCAGCGCGCGGCCGGTCGACGTCTTCTGGAAGAAGAGCGCCAGCACCACGACCAGCGCCGCGGCGACCAACGCGGCGATCAGGTCTTCTTGGCTGAGCAGCAGGCCGCCCTGGAAGACGTTCTCCAGCACCATCAGCGGCTCCTTCGGCATGCCGACATCGATCTTGTAGATGTCGTTGCCAAAGAGTGTCTGGCCGAGTCCGTCGAGGAAGTAGGCGATGCCGAGCGTGGCCATCAGCAGGGTGATGCCTTCCTGGTTGACCAGCTTGCCGAGCACGAGCCGCTCGATCAGCCAGGCCACCACGATCATCACGCCCATGGCCGCGATGAAGGCCAGCACGTTGGCGAGCACCAGGCTCTCGAAGCCGAGCCACTTCGGCAGCCACTCCGCGAAGCGCGCCATTGCGAGCGCGGCGAAAAGCACCATCGCGCCCTGCGCGAAGTTGAAGACGCCGGAGGCCTTGTAGATGAGCACGAAGCCGATCGCGATCAGCGAATACAGCATGCCGACCATCAGGCCGCCGAAAAGAGTCTCAAGAAAAAATCCCATACCGGCTCTCTCCTAGATGAGGAATACCGCGGAACCGGCTCTGCCGGGCCGCTGGTATTGCCCCCGGCAGGGGGTTGGCGTAGCGACACGAAGTGCGCAAAGACTGGGGGCGAGTTTCATTTTTCCGTCCCGAGGTAGGCGCGGATCACGTCGGGGTTGTTCCGCACTTCATCCGGCGTTCCGTCGCCGATCTTCTTGCCGTAGTCGAGCACCACCACGCGGTCCGAGATGTCCATGACCACGCCCATGTCGTGCTCGATCAGCACGATGGTGGTCCCGAACTCGTCGTTCACGTCGAGGATGAAGCGGCTCATGTCCTGCTTCTCCTCGACGTTCATGCCGGCCATCGGCTCGTCGAGTAGCAGCACCTGCGGTTCCATGGCGAGTGCGCGGCCGAGGTCGACGCGCTTCTGCAGACCGTAGGGCAGGCGGCCCACCGGCGTCTTGCGGTGCAGCTGGATCTCGAGGAAATCGATGATGCGTTCGACGAACTCGCGGTGCGCAAGCTCCTCGCGTTCCGCGGGGCCCCAGCGCAGCGCCTGTGCGAGCAGGCCGCTCTTCATCTTGAGGTTGCGCCCCGTCATGATGTTGTCGAGCACGCTCATGCCCTTGAAGAGCGCCAGGTTCTGGAAGGTGCGTGCCACGCCCATCTCGGCCACCTGGCGCGAGTTCATGTGCTTGAACTGCCGGCCGCGAAAGGTGATGGAACCCTGCTGCGGCTGGTAGACGCCGTTGATGCAGTTGAGCATCGAGCTCTTGCCCGCGCCATTGGGGCCGATGATGGCGCGCACCTCGTGTTCCCGCACGTTGAAGCTGATGTCCGTCAGTGCCTTCACACCGCCGAAACTCAGCGAGATGTTCTGGACGTCGAGGATGACCTCGCCGATCTTGCGGTTCATCGCGGCCCCCGCGGCGCGGCGCTGGTCATGCGGCGGCCCTCATCGGCGCGAAGCGCTTCGATTCGACGATGCGGAGCGTCGCACTCACGACGCCCGTGCGCCCATCCTCGAACTTGACCTGCGTCTCGATGTACTGCTCGGACTTGCCGCCGTAGAGCGCATCGACCAGCACCGCGTACTTGCCGGCGATGAAGCCGCGCCGCACCTTGCGGGTGCGGGTGAGTTCGTCGTCATCCGGGTCGAGCTCCTTGTGCAGCACCATGAAGCGCGCGATCTGCGTGTCGCCCATACCTTCCTCCGCCGCGAGGTCGGCGTTGACCTTGGCGATGCAGTCGGCCACCAGCGCCAGCACCTCCGGCTTGCCGGCGAGGTCGACGTAGCCGCCGTAGGGCAGGCCGCGGCGTTCGGCCCAGTTGCCGACGGCCTCGTAGTCGATGTTGATGAAGGCGCAGACCTGGTCGCGCTCGTGGCCGAAGCACACGGCTTCCTTGATCTGCGGAAAGAACTTGAGCTTGTTCTCGATGTAATTGGGCGCGAACATGGCGCCGGCGGCGGCACCGACGGGTGCGGCCATGCGGCCCACGTCCTTGGCGCGGTCGATGATGCGAAGGTGGCCTTCCGCGTCGAGTACGCCGGCGTCGCCGGTGTGGAAGTAGCCGTCAGCGTCGAGCACCTCGGCGGTCGCGTCGGGCCGCTTGTAGTACTCCTTGAGCACCGAGACTCCGCGCACGAGCACCTCGCCATCCGGGGCGATCTTGAGCTCGATGCCGGGCGCCGCGCTGCCCACGGTCTGCAGCTTGACCTTGCCGTCCTGCTGCAGGCAAACGTAGGCACAGGTCTCGGTCTGGCCGTAGAACTGCTTGAGGTTGACGCCGATGGAGCGATAGAAGCGGAACAGATCGGGCCCGATCGCAGCGCCCGCCGTGTAGGCCACGCGGATGCGGCTCATGCCCAGCACGTTGCGCAGCGGCCCGTAGATCACGAGGTTGCCGATGGCGTACATCAGCCGGTCGCCCAGGCCGACCGGCGCGCCGTTGAGGATGTCGGCGCCCACGCGCCGCGCCAGGGCCATGAACTTCGCATACAGCCAGCGCTTGGGCGCGGCCGCGTCTTCCATGCGGATCGATACCGCGGTCAGCAGGCCTTCGAAGGTGCGCGGCGGGCCGAAGTAGTAGCTCGGGCCGATCTCGCGCATGTCGTTCATCACCGTCTCAGCCGATTCCGGACAGTTGAGCGTGAATCCGCCGACCAGCCATTGCGCCACCGAAAAGAGATGGTCGCCGACCCAGGCCATCGGCAGGTAGCTCATGATGTTGTCGCCGGGGCCGAGCTTGTCGGTTTCCACACCGCCGCGGCCCGCCGCGATGAAGCTCGCATGCGTCTGGCACACGCCCTTGGGCCGCCCCGTGGTGCCGGAGGTGTAGAGGATGACGGCGACGTCGCCAGGCTGGCCGGCCGCCACGCACTGGTCGAAGAAGCCGGGGTGCGCGGCGTCCCAGGCGCGGCCCAGCTCGCAGAGCTTCTCGTAGCTCAGGAGGCCCGGCTGGTCGTAGTGGCGCAGTCCGCGGGGGTCGTCATAGATGATGTGGCGCAGCGCCGGCCGCGTCTCGCGGCATTCGAGCAGCTTGTCGACCTGCTCCTGGTCCTCGACGATCACGAACTCGACCGAGGCGTCCTCCAGCATGAACACCATCTCGCCGGCAACGGCATCCTGGTAGAGCGGCACCGGCACGCCGCCCAGGCTTTGCGCCGCGACCACCGCCATATAGAGATGCGGGCGATTTGCACCGACGATCGCCAGGTTGTCGCCGGCCTTGAAGCCGAGGCTTGCCAGCCCGCAGGCAATCTCGCGAACGTCCCGGGCGACCGCCGACCAGCTCCAGGTCTGCCAGATGCCGAGATCCTTTTCGCGCACGGCGGGCGCGTCGGGCTGCTCCTTCGCATGGCTCAGCAGCAGGCGGGGAAAGGTGTTGGCGGTGGTCTGCACGATGGGCGGACTGTAGAACCAGCTTTGACGCCAACTTGTCGTTCCGACGACAATCCTAGGGACACTACTCCCGGGAGTTTCCCGATGCCCATCGGCAGTGACCGCGGCACCTCATCGATCCGCGACCGCGTGCGCCCGGCGAGTGCGGACGAACTCGACAACATTCCCTGGCTGCGCACGCTCTCGCCCGTCGAACGCCGTCGCGCCGAAGCGGCGGTGGTGGTCGGCGAGGCCGAGCCCGGCGACCTCGTATGCCGCATCGGCCGGCCGCCGACCTATTGGTTCGGCGTGGTCGAAGGCCTGCTCAAGATGAGCAACGACAACGCGGACGGCACCTCGATGACCTACAGCGGCCTGCCGCCCGGCGGCTGGTTCGGCGAGGGCACGGCGCTCAAGCGCGAGCCCTATCGCTACAACATCCAGGCGCTGCGCCGCAGCCTCGTGGCGGGGCTGCCGGTGGACGATTTCCACTGGCTTCTCGACCACTCGATCGGCTTCAACCGCTTCGTGATGAACCAGCTCAACGAGCGGCTCGGCCAGTTCATCGCCGCGCGCGAGGCCGACCGGCTCAACAACCCGGACGCGCGGGTGGCGCGCAACCTGGCGGCGCTTTTCAATCCGGTGCTGTTTCCCGGCGTGGGCGAGTTGCTGCGCATCACCCAGCAGGAGCTGGCCTATCTCATCGGGCTGTCGCGCCAGCGGGTCAACGAGGCCCTGCGGACCTTGCAGGCCCAGGGCGCGATCCGTGTCGAGTACGGTGGGCTGCGCGTCACCGACCTCGAGGCGCTGCGGGTCAACGGAATGTCGGGAAAGGGCGCGGGCTAGAAGCTACGCGTCGACCGGCAGGGCCTGGCGGAGCAGCTTGTCGTCGGCATAGGGCCGGAGGTAGGCCGCCGTCTCCTCGACCGGGCAATGCAGCCAGTCGTCGATCCAGGCGTCGCGCAGGATGACCGTGCGGCGACGCTCGGGCTGCTCGGGCACGCCAAAGGTCAGGAACGCAAAGCTCTCGACGCATTCGCCGGCGGGCGATCGCCAGCCGTTCCACAGGCCGGCCAGCGCGAGCGGCTGCCCATCGACACGCGAAACGCGGACGACCGAACCCTCGGTGTCGCCGGCCTGGAAAATGGCGTCCGCCAGGATCACGCAGCGGTGACCGCGCTTCCAGGGCTGGTAGAAATTGCGCTCGGCCGACGCGGTCTCTCCGCGTGCCTCGAAGGTGTCCTGCTCCTGGCCATCCTTCGAGAAAAGCGGGATCAGGCCCCAGCGGCCTGGAGCGATCTCGAAGCGCGCCAGCGCATCCTGGCTGGTGCGGTCCGCGCGGGGGCATCGAACGAACAGGCCCTGTTCTCCTGGCCGGACGACCGACCCGCCGGGCGGACATGCGATACCGAAGCGCTGGGCGAAATGGCCTGGCTCGCTCGCTGCTTGGTAGTGGGTTGGCATGGCCGCGAATGTAAGAAGTGCCGCCGATTTTAGTCAACACATCAGTACCATCGACGGCTCGCGGCGCCTCCGCCCGCACAACCTTTCTCACGAAACCGCTCATGACTTCATCCCACCTCACTGTCATCACCGGCGCATCCCGCGGCCTGGGACGCGCCATGGCCGAGCAGTTGCTGCAACCCGGCCAGCGCCTGCTGTGCATCTCGCGCCAGAGCGACGAGCAACTCGCCGCGCTCGCCCGTGACGCCGGCGCCGAACTGGCGCAATGGCAGCAGGACCTGTCCGATCCCGTTCCGGCCGCAGCGCGGCTGACGGCCTGGCTGCAGGGCTTCGATGCGCAGCAGTTCGAGAGCGCCACGCTCATCAATAACGCCGGCACCATCGGCCGCCCGCGCCCCCTGTCGCAAGCCGAGCCAGAGGAAGTGGCGCAGGCGCTGCGTGTGGGCCTGGAAGCGCCGATGCTCCTGACCTCTGCCTTCCTGGGCGCGACCAAAGGCTGGCGCGCCACCCGCAAGGTGCTCAACATCTCGTCCGGCCTGGGCCGCAATGCGATGGGCAGCCAGGCACCCTATTGCGCCTCCAAGGCCGGCATGGACCATTTCTCCCGCGCCGTGGCGCTCGAGGAGAAGGGCGAGGGCGCCGCGAGGATCGTCTCGCTCGCACCCGGCGTCATCGACACCGACATGCAGGTTCAACTGCGCGAAAGCGAACCCGCCCTGTTTCCGGACTACGCCCGCTTCAAGAAACTCAAGGCCGAAGGTCTCCTCGACTCCCCCGCCTCCGCCGCGGCCAAGATCCTCAAATACCTCGACCGCCCGGATTTCGGCAGCAACCCCGTGGCGGACATCCGCGACCCCGCCTGAGCTATTGCAGCGTGAAGCGGTCGCGCGTGGCACGCGCGCATTCGTTCATGACGGTCAGCCCGCGCAACACCGCTTCGTTGCCGATGACGAAGGGGTTGGGCTGCAGCCCGGGTTGCTGGCGAAGCGCCTCCAGCCGGGGCAGTGCGCTGTCGTAGCCGGAATGGTTCGACAGAAGCACGTCGACTTTCTGGTCCCGGGCCACCGTGCTCATGCGCTGGGTGGCCTGGATGTAACTGTCGAGCCGCGGAATGTCCTTGCCGAAATTGAAGGCCGTGCCGCCCCAGAGCATGGCGCGGTAAGTGCGGCCGCCCGACTTCACGTCGAACACCGGCGTGATCGTGCCCATCGTGTGCCCCGGCGTCAGGTAGAGCGTGACGGTGGTGTCGCCCAGCGTGATGCGGTCACCGTCGTTCACCGCCATGTCGCGTCGGGGCGGCGCGCCCCAGAGCGGCGTGGTGAACTCGAGCTGGGTCTCGGTCATCTTCCAGTCGACTTCGCTCATCACGATGCGCGGGTGGTATTTCTGCACGAGGTAGCGGGCGCCGCCATAGTGGTCGCCATGTCCGTGCGTGACGATGACGTACTTGATCTGTGACGGATCGAGCCCGAGCTTGCGCATCCCGCCGTCGATCAGCGCTGTCGCCTCGGCCTCGTTGTTGAGTGCGTCGATGAGGATGATGCCGTCCGAGGTCTTGATGGCCCAGGCGCTGACCCAGTCGGCCCCGACGTAGTACAGGTTGTCGAAAGCCTGTCCCGGAGGCGGTGGCGGCTTGTTGATGAGGGCCGCGATGCCCCTGTCCGCTTCCGCCTGCGGCGGCTTGGTCGCTGCGGCCGGCGCGCAGAGCACCAGCAGGGGCTTGAGGTCCGTGCCCGCCGCCTGCGTGGCAGCGGAAACATGCGCTGAAACCGTGGACTGCGACGCCGGCTGGGCGCAGGCCGAAAGCAGGGCGGCTGCGGCGAAGGCGGCGCCAAGGCGGCGCCGGGTGAGAAATCCGGTGTTCATTGGCGGTCTCCTTGCCGGTGCCCGGCTTGTCATGAGACCGCGATTCTGCGGCCTCTACTCGATCGTTGCACCCGAGGCTTGCACGATGCCGCGCCACTTCTGGTAGTCGGTCTTCAGCAGCGTGCCGAACTGTTCGGGCGTCATGCTCTGCGGCTCGGCACCCTGGGCGATGATCGCGGCCTTCATTTCAGGCGTCGCCAGCAGCTTGTTCACCTCGGCATTCACCGTCATCACGATCTCCTTCGGCGTGCCCGCCGGCATGAACAGGCCATACCAGGTGCTCACGTCGAAGTCCTTGTAGCCCAGTTCGGCCACGCTCGGCACGTCGGGCAGCGAGCTGCTGCGACGCAGCGAGGTCACCGCCAGCGGGCGCAGCTTGCCGGATTTGATCTGGGCCATGGCCGAGGGCAGCGAGGACACCATCAGGTCGACGTTGCCGGCCAGCACGTCCATCATCGCGGCGTTGGAGCCCTTGTAGGGCACGTGGCGCATCTTGATGTTCGCGGCGGTCTTGAAGATCTCGCCGGCCAGGTGGATGGTCGTGCCGTTGCCCGGCGAGCCGTAGGTGATCGAATCGGGCGCCGCGCGGGCGGCGTTCACCACGTCCGCCAGCGTCTTGAACTTCGACTCGGTGCGGGTGACGATCACCACGGGCGTGTAGGCCACGTGCGCCACGGCGGTCAGGTCTTTTGTCGGGTCGTAGCTGAGGTTCTTGTAGAGCCACGGTGCGACGACCATGTTGTCCTTCTGGCCCATCACCATGTCGTAGCCGGTCGGCGCGGAGCGCACGGCCTCGGCGATGCCGATGGTGCCGCCCGCGCCGGCGCGGTTGTCGGGCACCACCGTCCACTTGCTGGTTTCGGTGAGCTTGTTCGCGACGAGGCGCGAGAGGATGTCGGTGCCGCCGCCGGGCGGGAAGGGCACGATCAGGCGGATGGGCTTGGCGGGGTAGGGCTGGGCGTGGGCGGCGGCGGCAAATGCCAGCCCCAGGACGACGGAGGTGAGCAGCTTTCGGATCATGGGGTGATCAGTGTGCCGGAACGGGACAGCCCAAGCGTTCGCGATTCGAGATGCCCGCCGTATCGAACGACGACTTCCTCGTGCGCGCCGGGCTCAGTGGATGGTGGGCGGGCCCAGGTCTTCGGACGGGTCCACGAAAGCCGTCACGATCGGGGCATTGCTTGCGCCGGGTCCGCGGTCGTCGGCGCGACGCTGCAGCGCCGCGATGCCGGCCATCATGGCCGCGCCGTACGTGGGCATCGGCCCTGCGGCGGCGTCGATGGGGCGGCAGTCGCCGCCGTCCTGTTTCTGCAGAACCCAGTAGAAGTGGCCGGCGATCGGTTCGTCGACGACCAGTGCGATTGCTTCGGCGTCCATGTCATGTTCCCTTTGGTCACTTCGGATGTTGGGGTTGTACGCATCGCCCGGGCGATCGGATAGCAACGAATTCACGCGGGGACGGGCGCCATTGCAAAAGCGCCGCCATGTGTGCAATACGCACACTTCGCCGACGGCAAAAGGCGACGCGTCTGATGGCATTTACGCTTTCTTTACGGCCCCCCTCCGACTCTCTTCCCCCTTTTTACGCACGTCTGCCGAGACTGGAGCCCTTGTCTCGCATGCAGGAGTGATAAATGGACATCGTGTGGATTGCCGCCCTCGCGGCACTGTGGGTCGTGATGGCCGAGATGGTGGTCGGGCTTTTCAAGCTGGCCGGCCCCAGGGGAGAGCGGTCGTGATCAGCCTCGAGATCCTCTACGGATTCGGCGGCCTGATCGCCGTGATCCTTTTTGCGTACCTTGTGTTCGCGCTGATCTGCGCAGAGGAATTCTGAAGTGAACGCCTCTGCCTTGGGCCTGCTGGCCCTATACCTCGTCGTGCTCGGCGTTCTCGCCTGGCCGGTCGGGCGCTTCATCGCGGCCATGTGCGACGGGCGCCTGCCGCGCTGGATGCAGCGCGTCGAAGCGCCGGCCTACAAGCTTGCGGGTGTATCGCCCGAGGCTTCGATGCACTGGCGCACCTATGCCTTTGCGCTGCTCGCGTTCAATGCGATCGGCGCGCTGGTCGTCTACGGCCTGCAACGCCTGCAATCGTTGCTGCCGCTCAATCCGGCGGGCATGTCGGCGGTGTCGCCGGATTCGGCCTTCAACACCGCCGTGAGCTTCGTCTCCAACACCAACTGGCAGGGCTATGCCGGTGAATCGACGATGAGCTATCTCACGCAGATGCTCGGGCTGACGGTGCAGAACTTCCTGTCCGCGGCAACCGGCATCGCGGTCGCCTTCGCGCTGGCGCGCGGCTTCGCGGCACGCAGCACGGACGGCAAGGGCTTCGTCGGCAACTTCTGGGTGGATGTCACGCGCATCACCGTGTGGCTGCTGCTGCCGATCTCCTTCGTGCTCGCGATCTTCTTCGCCGGGCAGGGCGTGATCCAGAACTTCGACGCCTACAAGACCGTGACCACGGTGGAAGCCACGGCCTACCAGAACCCCAAGCTGGACGCCGCGGGCCAGCCGCTGAAGGACGCCCAGGGCAACCCGGTGACGGAAGACGCCACGACCACTACGCAGACGCTCGCCATGGGCCCGGTCGCTTCGCAGGAGGCGATCAAGATGCTCGGCACCAACGGCGGCGGCTTCTTCAACGCCAACTCGGCGCATCCCTACGAGAACCCGACTGCGCTCGCCAACTTCGTGCAGATGCTGGCGATCTTCCTGATCCCGGCCGCGTTGTGCTTCGCCTTCGGCCGTGTGGTGGGCGACATGCGCCAGGGCTGGGCGGTGCTGGCGGCGATGACGGTGCTCTTCGTCGCGGCGGTCGTCGTGGTCATTCCCGCGGAGCAGGCCGGCAATCCGCTGATCGGCGGGCTCGGCGTGGACCAGGTGGCCAGCGCGATGCAGGCCGGCGGCAACATGGAAGGCAAGGAAGTGCGCTTCGGCATCGCAGCGTCGGGCCTGTTCGCGGCGATCACGACCGCCGCATCCTGCGGTGCCGTCAACGCGATGCACGACTCGTTCACGCCGCTCGGCGGCATGGTGCCGATGGTGCTGATGCAGCTCGGCGAAGTCGTCTTCGGCGGCGTCGGCACGGGTCTCTACAGCATGCTGATCTTCGCGATCCTCGCGGTGTTCATCGCGGGGCTGATGATCGGCCGCACGCCGGAGTACCTCGGCAAGAAGATCGAGATCCACGAGATGAAGCTGACCTCGATCGCGATCCTGGTCACGCCGATCCTCGTCCTGGCCGGCACGGCCGTCGCCGTGATCGCGGATGGGGGCAAGGCGGGCATCGCCAACCAGGGTGCGCACGGCTTCTCGGAGATCCTCTACGCGCTGACTTCGGCCGGCAACAACAATGGCAGTGCCTTCGCGGGGCTTTCCGCCAACACGCCTTTCTACAACGTGCTGCTGGCGGTTGCGATGTGGTTCGGGCGCTTCGGCGTGATCGTGCCGGTGCTCGCTATCGCCGGCGCACTGGCCGCCAAGAAGCGTCTGCCGGTGACCGCGGGGACGATGCCCACGCACGGGCCGCTGTTTGTGACCCTGCTGATCGGCACCGTGCTCCTGGTGGGCTTGCTCAACTATGTGCCGGCGTTGGCTCTAGGCCCGGTTGTCGAGCACTTGATGCTCTGGAAGTGATCGTTATGCAAACCAAGATATCCCTGTCGCTGTTCGATGCGGCCCTTCTGCGCCCCGCGCTGTGGGCTTCAGTCACCAAGCTGAACCCGCGCGTGCAATGGCGCAATCCGGTGATGTTCATCGTCTACATCGGCAGCATCCTCACGACGCTGCTGTGGCTGCACGCCATGAGCTTCCCGGGCGATACCGGCATGCCGGCGCCCTTCGTGCTCGCGGTGTCGATCTGGCTGTGGTTCACCGTGCTCTTCGCCAACTTCGCGGAAGCCCTGGCGGAAGGCCGCAGCAAGGCGCAGGCGGCGTCGCTGCGCGGCCTGCGCAAGGACACCTGGGCCAAGAAGATGGAGCAGCCCTTCCACGGCGGCAAGTGGCTTCCGCTCCAGGCGCCCGACCTGCGCCGCGGCGACGTCGTGCTGGTCGAGGCGCATGACGTGATCCCGCTCGACGGCGAGGTCATCGAAGGCGTGGCCTCGGTCGACGAAAGCGCCATCACCGGCGAATCGGCGCCGGTGGTGCGCGAATCCGGCGGCGACTTCTCCGCCGTCACCGGCGGCACGCGGGTGCTGTCGGACTGGCTCGTGGTGCGCATCACCGTCAATCCGGGCGAGTCCTTCCTCGATCGCATGATCGGCATGGTCGAGGCCGCCAAGCGCCAGAAGACGCCGAACGAGATCGCGCTGACGATCCTGCTGGTGGCGCTCACGCTCGTGTTCCTGATCGTCACCGCGACGCTGCTGCCGTACTCGCTGTTCAGCGTCGGCGCGGCGGGCGTGGGCACGGTGGTGTCGCTCACGGCGCTGGTCGCGCTGCTCGTGTGCCTGATCCCGACCACCATCGGCGGACTGCTGTCCGCGGTCGGCGTGGCCGGCATGAGCCGCATGATGCAGGCCAACGTGATCGCGACGTCGGGCCGCGCCGTCGAGGCGGCGGGCGACGTCGACGTGCTGCTGCTCGACAAGACGGGCACCATCACGCATGGCAATCGGCAGGCCAGCACCTTCCTCACTGCGCCCGGCGTGCCGCAGGAGCGGCTGGCCCGTGCCGCGCTGCTCGCGTCGCTGGCCGACGAAACGCCCGAAGGCCGCAGCATCGTCGAGTTGGCCCGTCGCGGCGGCGCAGACGACAAGAGCGTCGAAGGTGCTCATTTCGTCGCCTTCACGGCCCAGACCCGCATGAGCGGCGTCGACCTGCCGGCGGCGCCCCACAGCCTCGACGCCGATGCGATCACGCTGCGCAAGGGCGCGGTGGATGCAGTGCGCCGCCACGTCGAGGCGCTCGGCGGCACCATGCCCGCCGAGGTGCTGCGCGCCGCCGACACCGTGGCGCGCCGCGGCAGCACGCCCCTGGCCGTGGCCGAGGGCCGGCGCGTGCTCGGCATCGTCGAATTGAAGGACATCGTCAAGAACGACATCAAGGAGCGCTTCGCCGAGCTGCGTCGCATGGGCATCAAGACCGTGATGATCACGGGCGACAACAAGCTCACGGCCGCCGCGATCGCGGCCGAGGCCGGCGTCGACGATTTCCTCGCCGAGGCCACGCCGGAGGACAAGCTGGCGCTGATCCGCCGCTACCAGGCCGACGGCCGTCTCGTCGCGATGACCGGCGACGGCACGAACGATGCACCCGCGCTCGCACAGGCCGATGTGGCGGTTGCGATGGGCAGCGGCACGCAGGCCGCGAAGGAGGCCGGCAACATGGTCGACCTCGACTCGAACCCGACCAAGCTGCTCGAAGTGGTCGAGACCGGCAAGGCGCTGCTGATGACGCGCGGCTCGCTGACCACCTTCTCGATCGCGAACGACGTCGCGAAGTACTTCGCGATCATTCCGGCGATCTTCGTGTCGACCTATCCGCAGCTGGGCGCGCTCAACGTGATGCGGCTTGCAAGTCCGTCGTCGGCCATCCTGTCGGCGGTGATCTTCAATGCGCTGGTGATCGTGTTCCTGATCCCGCTCGCGTTGAAGGGCGTGCGCTACCGGCCCGTCGGTGCCGCATCGCTGCTGCGCCGCAATCTCGCGATCTACGGCCTGGGTGGCCTCATCGTGCCCTTCGTCGGCATCAAGTTGATCGACTGGCTGCTCGTTGCGGTCGGTCTGGTCTGAGGAGTTTCATCATGAACAACATTCTTCGTCCCGCCCTGGTGCTCTTCGTGCTGCTCAGCGCGATCACGGGCATCGTCTATCCGCTGGCCGTCACCGGTGCCGCGAAATCCGTCTTCCCGGCACAGGCGGCTGGCAGCCTGGTCGTGCGCGACGGCGTGACGGTCGGCTCCACGCTCATCGGGCAGAACTTCACCGACCCGAAGCACTTCTGGGGACGGCCGTCGGCGACGGCGCCCATGCCCTACAACGGCGCTGCCTCGGGCGGCGCCAACCAGGGTCCGCTGAATCCGGCGCTGGTCGATGCGGTCAAGGGCCGCATCGAAGCCCTGCGCGCAGCGGACCCGGGCAACACCGTGGCGGTGCCGGTCGACCTCGTCACCGCTTCGGCCAGCGGCCTCGACCCGGACATCAGCCCGGCCGCGGCCCACTACCAGGCGGCACGCATCGCGCGCTTGCGCCAGCTGCCGATCGATCAGGTCGAGCAACTGATCGACGCCCATACCCAGGCGCCGCTCTGGGGCCTGTTCGGCGAGGCACGCGTCAACGTGCTGGCGCTCAACCTGGCGCTCGACGCGCAACAACCTTCGCCTTGAACCGGAGCCTCCATGGCCTACGCCGCCTACCGTGAACACCCCGGCGTGACGCGCACCCGCAGCTCGACGCTGTGGCAGGTGCTCGACGTCACCGTCACCTGTGCCGATGCCCAGCGCGTGCGCCTGGCCATCGCGCGTTGCCCTGATGCCGGGGTCGTGCGCTGCGAGCCGCTGCTGCACGACGGCGGCTCGCAGGAGAGCGCCGCGCCACGCGTGCGTCTCATGGTGCGCCTCCCGCTCGACGGCTACGCGCAGGTGCTGCACACCTTGATCGAGGCAGTGCCGTGCGGCGAGATCGGGCGCCTCGTCAGTTGGCGAGATCATCTGACGCGTTGCGGGCTCCGCTATGGCCGGTGATGTGCTCCACGCCCTGTGCGCGCTCGTCGCCCTCTTCATCCCGATGGGCTTCGTGTGGTGGGTGGTCTCCCGGACGGCGCGGCGGCACCACCGTGCCGGCCGGCGCAAGGACCGGCCGATGAGATAACCTGCGTCGCCTTGCTCCGATGAACGACGACGCCCGACCCGACCCCGACGTCCTGCTCGCCCAGTTGCGCGCGGAGGAGCAACGCTCGCAGCGCGGCAAGCTGCGCATCTATTTCGGCGCCAGCGCGGGCGTCGGCAAGACCTGGGCGATGCTGAGCGCCGCGCAGCGCGAACGGGCCGCGGGGCGCGACGTGCTGATCGGCGTGGTCGAGACGCACGGCCGCAGCGAGACCGCGGCGTTGCTCGCCGGCCTGGACACGCTGCCCTTGCGTGAGGTGGCCTACCGCGGCCACAAGCTCGCTGAATTCGATCTCGACGCCGCACTCGCGCGCAAGCCGGCCGTGCTGCTGGTCGACGAACTGGCGCATTCGAACGCACCCGGGTCCCGCCATGCCAAGCGGTGGCAGGACGTGCAGGAGCTGCTCGCCGCAGGGATCGAGGTCTGGTCCGCGCTCAACGTGCAGCATCTGGAGAGCCTCAACGGCACGGTCGGGGCGATCACCGGTGTGCGGGTGCATGAGACCGTGCCGGACACCGTGCTCGACGAGGCCGACGAAGTGGTGCTGGTCGACGTCACGCCCGACGAGCTCACCTCGCGTCTCGCGGCGGGCAAGGTCTACCTGCCCCAGCAGGCCGAGCGCGCGGCGCAGAACTTCTTTCGCAAGGGCAACCTCATCGCGCTGCGGGAGATCGCGCTGCGCCGCACCGCCGAGCATGTGGAAGACGACGTGCGCGGCTGGCGCGTGGAACAGTCGGGTCCCCAGGGTGATGCCGGGCCGCCGGCGTGGAACACCTCCGGCGCCATCCTGGCCTGCGTGGGGCCACACGAAGGCGCGGGGCAGACGGTGCGGACGGCAGCCCGGCTGGCCGCACAGCTCAATGTGCGCTGGCATGCCGCCTACGTCGAGACGCCGCGGCTGCAACGCCTCGATGCGGCAGAGCGTGACCGTATCCTGGCCGTGCTCAAGCTGGCCGAGGAACTGGGCGCCGAGACGGCGGTGCTGACGGGCGTCGATGTCGCCGCGGAACTCGCCGCCCAGGCCCAGCGCCTCAATTGCGCCACGCTGGTCGTGGGGCGCGCCGAGCCGGCCGGCGCCTGGGCGCGCTGGTGGCCTTCACGCGGGCTGACACGCGAACTGGCGCAGCGTGCGCCTGGCGTGGACATCGTCGAGGTCGCGCGGGCCGACAGTTCGCGCCGGCTCGCGCACGGCCGACCCGGCGGGCGGCGCGGCGACGCGGAAGTGGAAGACGCCGACCGTCCGCCTGCCCGCTGGCCCGGCTATGCCTGGGCGGGCGCCACCAGCGTCGCGATCACGCTGCTCGCCATGCCGCTGGTCGGGGTGCTGGAGCTTGCCAATATCGTCATGCTGTTCCTGCTTGGTGTCGTCGGCGTGGCGATGCGTTTCGGGCGTGGCCCGGCGGCGTTCGCCGCCATGCTCAACGTGGCCGCCTTCGACTTCTTCTTCGTGACGCCGCGGCTTTCCTTCGCGGTCAGCGACGTGCAGTACCTGGTGACCTTTGGGGTGATGCTCGTCGTCGGCCTGTTGGTGGGCCAACTGACGGCGGGGCTGCGTTTCGCCGCGGGTGTGTCGTCGAGCCGCGAGAGGCGGGCGCAGTCGCTGTTCGAACTCACGCGGGAGCTGTCGGCCGCGCTCGAAAGCGCGCAGGTCGTGGCGCTCGGTGCGGCGGCCGTGCAGGGGCACTTCGGCGGACCGGCCGTGGTGCTCGTGACGGACGCCAACGACCGCCTCGTCATGCCCGAGCCGCCGCCGGGTTTCGACCCCAGCGTGGCCGACTGGACCTTCCGGCAGGGACAGCCGGCGGGCCTCGCGACGGCCACGCTGGCGGCGCAGCCCTGGCACTACATCCCGCTGAAGGCCCCGATGCGCGTGCGCGGCGTGCTCGCGCTGAAGCCGGCGCATCCCCGCTGGCTGCTGATCCCCGAACAGGCCCGCCAGCTCGACACGCTGGCCCGCCAGATCGCGATCGCGCTGGAGCGCGTGCACTACGTGGACGTGGCGCAGCAGGCCGTGGTCGAGATGGAATCGGAACGTCTGCGCAATGCACTGCTCGGCGCCATCTCGCACGATGTGCGCACACCGCTGACCGCGCTGATCGCCCTGGCCGAGTCGCTGCAGACGCTGCCCGAATCCACCGGCGCGCAGCGCGACGCGGCGCGCGCGATCGTCGCGCAGGCGCATCAGCTCCACGCGCTGGTGAACAACCTGCTGGACATGGCCCGACTCGAAAGCGGCATCGCCGGCGGCGCCGTGAACCTGCGGCGCGACTGGCAGTCCGTGGAGGAAGTGGTCGGCTCGGCCATTCGTGCCGCGCGCCCGGCGCTGGGCAGCATGACCGTGCAGACCGTGCTGCCGCCCGACCTGCCGCTGGTCGAGTTCGACGCGGTGCTGATCGAGCGCGTGCTGGTCAACCTGCTGGAGAACGCCGGCAAGTACGGCGCGCCGCCCATCGTGGTCGGCGCGCGTGCGACCGATCGTGCACTGGTGCTGAGCGTGCGCGACCATGGACCGGGCCTGCCGCCAGCGCTTCGGGGCCGCGAGCAGATCCTGTTCGACAAGTTCACGCGCGGTCAGGCCGAATCGGCGACGCCCGGGGTGGGCCTGGGCCTGGCGATCTGCAAGGCAGTGGTCAGCGCCCACGGCGGCGAGATCACTGCCGCGAATGCGGCGGGTGGCGGGGCAGAATTCACGGTCACGCTTCCGCGTCGAGAGCCGCCCGAGCCCGCGGAGTCGACTGCCATTTCCGCCTGAACTTCCGATCGAGAATCCGCCATGCCCAGCCCCACAGCCATCGTGATCGAGGACGAGCCGCAGATCCGCCGCTTCGTGCGCGGCGCGCTCGAGGCCGAGGGCTGGCAGGTGCACGAGGCCGGTACGCTGCGCGACGGACTGGCCGCGGCAGGCACGCGTCAACCCGACCTGCTGGTGCTCGACCTCGGCCTGCCGGACGGCGACGGTGTCTCGCTGATTCGCGACGTGCGGGGCTGGTCGGGCGTGCCGATCATCGTGCTCTCGGCGCGCACCGACGAGGCCGACAAGATCGCCGCCCTCGACGCCGGCGCGGACGACTACCTGACCAAGCCCTTCGGCACCGGCGAATTGCTGGCCCGCGTGCGCGCGAACCTGCGACGTCCGCGGACGGCGAGCGGTGGCGAAGAGCCCGAGCCCGTGTTCCGTTTCGGCGAGGTCGAAGTGGACCGCACCGCACGGGTGGTGCGACGCACGGGCGCCGAGGTGCATCTCACGCCGACCGAGTACCGGCTGCTGTCGGTGCTGATCGCCAACGCCGGGCGCGTGATCACCCAACGCCAGCTGCTGCGGGAGGTGTGGGGTCCGTCGCACGGCGAGCAAAGCCACTACCTGCGCATCTACATGGGCCATCTGCGGCAGAAGCTCGAAGCCGACCCCGCGCAGCCTCGGCACCTGCTCACCGAGACGGCGGTCGGCTATCGGCTGGTGGCGTGAGCGCGCGCGAGCAGCACGACAGCCACGCCGCCGAGCACCGCGACCGATGCAATGACCAGCCGCAGGCTGACGGATTCGCCGAGAAAGAGGACGCCGCCGAAGGCCGCGATCACGGGCACGCTGAGCTGAACCGTGGCGGCGCTCGTCATGCGCAGTTCGCGCAGCGCCGCGTACCAGATCACGTAGCCGATGCCGGAGCTCAACACGCCCGAGGCAAGCCCGTAGCCGATGCCTGCCGGGTCCCATTTCATCGCAGGAAGCATGGCGGCACTGACGGCCAGTACCAGCGGCGCGGCGCGCATGAAGTTCCCGGCCGTCACGCGCGTGGGGTCGCCTGCGCCCTTGGCGCGCAGCGAGTAGACGGCCCAGGCCACGCCGGCCGCGGCCATCAGCAGGGCGCCATGCAAGGGCGGCGCCGACAGGCCGGGCAGCAGCAGGTAGACCAGCCCGCCGATGGCCAGCACGAAGCCGGTGATCTGCCAGGGGGTGAGGCGTTCACCCCGGTACAGGCCCCAGCCGATCATGCTGATCTGGACCGCCGCGAAAAGCAGCAGCGCACCCGTGCCGGCCGAGAGGCTGAGGTACGCAAAGGAAAAGGCCTCTGCGTAGACGAACAGGGCGAGGGCCGAGAGCCAGCCGCCTTCGAGGCTCTTCGTGCCGGGACCGCTGCGCTGCGCGGCAATGAGCCACAGCACCAGGGCGCCGGACACGAGCCGCACGGAGGTAAAGGTCGCCGCATCGATGCCCGTGTGAAGCAGTGCCAGCCGGCAAAGCAGCGAGTTGCCGGCAAAGGCCAGCATGGCGAGCGCGGTGAGGACGACGAGTTTCATCGGGGGGGGCTGGAGGTCGCGGCACGATTGGAACACCACCGGTCGAATGGCGGAGAATCATCGGCCACCCGAACCCCCTCCCAGCGATTTCATGCCCGATACGCCAGCTCTCTCCCGCCTGAACAAACGCATGGCCGAACTGGGCCTGTGCTCGCGTCGCGAAGCGGACGACTGGATTGCCCAGGGGTGGGTCAAGGTGAACGGCCAAGTCGCCGAGATGGGCGTGAAGGTGACGCCCGCCGATCGCATCGAGGTCGACAGGAAGGCGCAGAACCAGCAGCAGCAACAGGTCACGATCCTGCTGCACAAGCCGATGGGCTATGTGAGCGGGCAGGCCGAGGACGGTCATGAGCCGGCGGTGGTGCTGATCAATCCGCGTACGCATTGGCGCGAGGATCCGAGTCGCAACCGCTTCTCGCCGCCGCAGTTGCGCGGCCTGGCGCCGGCCGGCCGGCTGGACATCGATTCGGTCGGGCTGCTGGTGTTGACGCAGGATGGACGCGTTGCGCGTCAGCTGATCGGTGAGGACTCGGGTATGGAGAAGGAATACCTGGTGCGGGTCTCCTATGGGCCTGTCGCACAGAACTCGCAGGCAGCGTTTCCGCGAGAACAACTCGCGAAGTTGCGCCATGGGCTGAGCCTGGATGGCCAGCCGCTGAAGCCTGCCAAGGTCGAATGGCAGAACCCTGAGCAGTTGCGCTTTGTGCTGACCGAGGGGAAGAAGCGGCAGATTCGGCGCATGTGCGAGTTGGTGGGGCTCAAGGTGGTGGGGTTGAAGCGCATCCGGATCGGGAATGTGGTGCTTGGGAATTTGCCGGTGGGGCAATGGAGGTATTTGGGGTTGCACGAGCGGTTCTAGTGCTGGGGTGGCGTCGTCGGGCGGTGTGCCCTGTGCCGGCCGACGTCACCGGCCGCTTCGCGGCTTCCCTGCGCTGCTCGCGACAGGCGGGGTCCGCGCAAACTCGCTCCACTTCGTTCCGCTCAGACACGCGCGGCCCTTATCCGCCTGTCGCTGCGCTGCTCGGCGGTGCCTCAACGGCCGGCACAGGGCACACCGCCCGACGACGCTGGGACGTTGTGGTTGAACTGTCCGCCTCACACCGTGTGATTGGCGCGCAGGCTGGCAACCTTCGAAACGCCCACAACCGTTGCACCTTTGACAGAGCCCGGTAGGCGGTGCGGGCCGGTTGACCCCTCTGCGCCGCCGAAGCGCGCAGCTTCAGGCGGAAAAAGGGCCGCGCGTGTTTGAGCGGAACGAAGTGGAGCGAGTTTGCGCGGACCCCGCCTGAAGCGAGCACTGCAGGGAAGCCCGAAGGGCCGGCGCAGCGGGGTCAGCCGGCCCGCACCGCCTACCGGGCGCCCCCCAGAGGAAAACAAAAAGACCTCATGCGCAACTAAGAAATCAGGCGTAGCCTCTCTGGAACTCTGTGCCTCACTAAAGGAGAGCCCGTGCGCGCATTGCTGGTGGAAGATGACGAGATGATCGGCCGCAGCCTCATGCATGCGCTCGACAACGCAGGCTGGTCGGTCGACTGGGTCCGCGATGGCGCACTGGCCCACAGCGCGTTGGCGGACGGCGGCTACACCTGCGTCCTGCTCGACCTGGGCCTCCCCAAGACCGACGGCACCGAGGTCCTCCGGCGTGCCCGCAAACGCGGCGATGCCACGCCCGTGCTGGTGCTCACCGCTCGCGACGGCCTCGACGACCGCGTCCAGACCCTCGACCTCGGCGCCGACGACTACCTGATGAAGCCCTTCGAGCTGCGTGAACTCCTGGCACGCATGCGCGCCGTGGTGAGGCGCCGCGACGGCGCCGCGCACTCCGTCATCGGCACCGCCGCCCTCCAGCTCGACCTCACCACCCGCGACGTGATCGTCAACGGCGTGCGTGAAGTCCTCACCGCGCGCGAGTTCGCCTTGCTGCATGCACTGCTGGAGCGGCCCGGCGCCATCTTGTCGCGCGAGCAGCTTGAAGAACGCATCTACGGCTGGGGCGAGGAAGTCACCAGCAACGCCATCGACGTCCTGATCCACGGCATGCGGCGCAAGCTCGGCGCGGAGGCGATTCGCAACGTGCGCGGGCTCGGGTGGCGGGTCGTGCCGGCGTGACCATCGCGGGACTGCGACCCCGTTCGCTGCGCGGACGACTGCTGCTGTGGCTCGTCGCGCTGCACCTGATCGCCATCGCCACGACCGCCTGGCTGTCCTACGTCGCCTATGGACGCCTCGTCAACAACTTCATGGACGACCAGATGCGCCTGGTGGCCGAGTCCCACGCGACGCGCCACCGCCTGCCGTCGCTGCAGCCGGCGACCGACGACGACGTGCTCCGCCGCGGCACCTTCGTCGTCCAGATCTTCGAGAACGACGGAAACACGCTGCTCGCGAGTTCATGGCCCGAACTTTCGCTGCCGCTGCAGTCGGAGCCGGGCTTCAGCGACCTGCGTCTCGGCACGCGGGACAGCGACACATGGCGTGTCTACACCGCCGAGACAACGCTGGCCGACATGCCCCGGGTGCAGGTCGTCCAGAACGACAGCTTCCGGCGCAACCGCATCGTGCGGCGCGCCTTGCTGGAGAGCCTCCCGATCCTGGTGCTGCTGCCGGTGACGCTTTTGATCCTGCTGCTGATCGTGTCGGCCGCATCGCGCTCGCTGCGCGCCGTGGCGAATGAAGTGGCGACACAGGAGGTCGGCAGCCCGGCGGAGTTGTCGGTCACGCGCGTGCCGGAGGAAATCGCGCCGCTCGTCACCGCCTTCAACAGCCTGCTTGCTCGCCTGCGCAATGCCTTGTCGACGCAACGCCGGTTCATGCAGGACGCGGCGCACGAGTTGCGCACGCCCATGACTGCAATCGGCCTCCAGATCGAGAACCTCCGGGCCCACGTGCCGCCGGGCGATGCGACGGAGCGTTTCGCGCAACTCGAAGGCGGCGTGAAGCGCGCCCAGCATCTCATCGAACAGCTACTGCGCTTGTCGCGGCAGGACGCGCCGACGGCCGCCGCGCGCGGGCCGGTCGATGTCTCCGCGCTCCTTCGCGACAGCGTCGGGCAACTCCTCGTGCTGGCCGACCAGCGCGGCGTGGACGTGGGCTTCGAGGGGCGCATCGCGCCGCTGGTGTCAGCGCCCGCCGCCGAGCTGCGCAGCGTGTTCGACAACCTGATCGACAACGCCGTGCGCTATGCGCCCGAAGGCGGCGTGGTCGATGTGCGGATGCACGAGGTCGACGGGCATGCGGTGGTCGATGTGACGGACAACGGGCCCGGAATACCGATGGAGCAGATCGAGCGCGTCTTCGACCGGTTCTTCCGGGTGGCAGGCGCTCCACCGGGCGGCAGCGGACTCGGCCTCGCGATCGCGCAGACAGCTGCCGTGCGAAATGGCCTGCGGATCGTGCTGTCCAACCGGACGGACAGTCGCGGGCTGCGCGCACGCGTCTACCTGCCTCGCTCATCCTGAGCTAAGTCTTCGCTCATTCCGGCCTCATTCTGGCCGCCTAGAGTGGGCAACACCCATTCCAGGAGACCCTTATGCATGCTTCGCTCAAAGTCCTCGCCGCCGGTACCTTCGCAACGCTCGCTGCATTCGCTTCGATGAGCGCTGTCGCGCAATCCGATGGCTCGGACTATCACCCGATGCAGACGAACAACACGATGTCGAGCGCGGAAGTGAGCGTCGGCGCGATGGCGGCCGCGCGTCCGACCGGCACCGAGTCCATCGGCCAGTCGACTGCGGCGCCGATGGGCACGTCGCAGCTCACGCGCGAAGAGGTCCGCAAGGGCGCGGTCGAAGCTGCGCATCCCCTTCAGACCGAGTCGCTCGGCCAGTCGACCGGCATGGCCGGGATCACCTCGGGCACGCCGCACTGAGCGTTGTCGTCCCCGATTGACTGCGCGGCGCCGCGCAGTCAGGCGCTATCCTGCGGTTTCCACAACGAAACCCGGGATACGTCATGCGCCTGGTCGCCTCCAGATCCATTGCCGTTGCCGCCGCATTGCTCGGTCTGACGGCGGCAATGAACGCCGACGCCCAGGGCACGGTCAACGCACTCTGCAGCACCGATGCGGGATGGTGCGAAGCGGCGGCCGCCGAGTTCACCCGGACCACCGGCATCCGCGTTCTCCAGGCGCACAAGGGCACGGGAGAGATCGGCGCCCAGTTGCGTGCGGAAGCAGCCAATCCGAAAACCGACATCTGGTGGGGCGGAACCGGCGATCCCTTCCTGCAGGCCGCGGAGCAGGGCCTGCTCGAACCCTATCGGCCCGCCTACATCAATGACCTGTACGACTGGTCGGTGCGGCAGTACGCCATGTCCGGGAACATGGTCGGTGGCTTCTACACGAGCGCGATGGGCTTCGGCTTCAACACCGATGTGCTGAAGAAAAAGAAACTGCCCGAGCCTCGCTGCTGGGCCGACCTGAACAAGCTTGAATACAAGGGGGAGGTCGAGATGTCCCACCCGGGCACCAGCGGCACCGGCTACACGATCGTCGCCGGCCTGGTGCAGTTGATGGGCGAGGAGCAGGCCTTCGACTATCTGAAGAAACTCCACAGCAACACCATTGCCTACACGCGCAGCGGCCAGGCGCAGGCGCCCGACGTCGCAAAGGGCGAGGTCGCGATCGGCGTGAGTTTCATCTTCGGTTTCGACAAGTGGCGCTTCGACAAGTACCCGGTGAAGGCGGTGGCGCCCTGCGAGGGCACGGGGTACGAAATCGGTGGCATCGCGCTGGTGAAGGGTGCGCGCAACAAGGCCAATGCCATCCGCTACTACGACTGGCTGATGAGCCCGGCGGGGCAGTCGATCGGCGCCAAGGCGGGCAGCCTGCAGTCGCCGGCCAACAAGACCTTCAAGCCCGACCCGCGCATCCCGTCGATGGCCGATGTGCGACTCATCAAGTACGACTTCGAGAAGTACGGCAAGGCGGCCGAGCGCACGCGGCTGATCGACCGCTGGACGCGGGAAGTGGAGTCCAAAGCAAAATGAGGCGCTCCCCCAGGCTGCGCGCACTTCGTGTCGCTTCGCCTACCCCCTCGCCGGGGGCAACACCGGCGGACCGGCTGAGCCGGATCCGTGGTGTTTCTGGGCTTTGACCGCTTAGAGGCCGTGGACTACGAAGACGCCTGCGGGGGGGGCTGGGATGGTCAACTGGGTCTCGCCTACGCGGGTGAAGCGGTATTCGATGCCATTGAGCAGTATCGACGGGACGTTGGTCCAGACGCGGTACTGGTAGCCCTCCTTGACGGGGGTGACCTGCAGAACGCGGAAAACCGGGGGAATCACCACCCTGAACGAGAGATGGCTGGAGGCGCTCGTCGAGCCCAGGGTGGATTCTGCGATGCAGAACGATGGCACGAGCAGCAACGTGAGCAGCATGCTCCTCGCCTCGCGCGCGCGGATGCGGCGACTCCCATCGATCCATCTTCCCGACATGACACGCCACCCTTTCAGTTCTGGGTGTCGGCATCCCGGCGACGCCGACATCGGGATATCGGCAGTGTGGTCCCGAATTGAAGGGCGGTCCAGCGTCGCGAAGGGCGGCGGGAGGTCAGCGATCGCGCTGGATCGGGAAGTCGGCGGTGGCGGTGTCGCGCACGAAGACTTCGATGCGGCGCGTGGCCGGGCCCGGGTTGCTCCAGGGCAGGGGAAGGTTATCGGGGACCAGTTCGATGTCGTGTTTTCCGGCGGCCACCGACGGGAAGCTGTAGAAGCCCTGCGCGTCCGTGCGGGCGACGAAGCGGCCATTGAGCACGACCGTGACGCCCGGGACGCCGCCCTCGTTGGCTTCGCGCAGGCCGTTGCCGTTCTGGTCGAAGAACACGTGGCCTTCCAGTCGGCCCGAGCCGACGCCTGGCGCGCCACCGATCGGCGCCGTCGTGTTCCCGGCGCGCGCCTCGTAGCGCACGGCGAACAGCAAGGTGCGGCTGGACGGAACGACGAAGACGGGCGGCAGCGTCGCGGCGGTCAGGGCCGACACCACCGCCGGATTGAGCGACTCCTGGCCGTTGGCGGCGCTGTACTGCACGTAGAAGGACCAGCCAGCGCCCAGCGCCCAGCTCACGCGCGCATTGGCATTGAGGAAGCGCGATGCGTTGCCGCTAAAGCCGTTGCTGCCGCGCACGCTCAGGTCGAGCCGGCCGCTGGCGAGGAAGGGCAGGCTGCCTAGCGCGCCCCAGATGACGGACCGCGCCGTGACGCCGAACTGCTCGGATTGCTCGACGGCCAGGGTGGTCGAGAGCGAGCTTGTTTCCGCCACCGCCCAGGCCTGGTCGAGACCGAATCGCACCACCTGCTGGTCGCGGCCGTGGGCGACGTCGGCGCGCCATTGGCTCTGGCCCCACACCGGCGAGATGTGCTCCCAGGTCAGCTGCACCGATTGCGCGGCCTGGTTGCCGGTGCGCGCGGCAACGGTGCTGGAAAGCGCGTCGCGCGAGTCGAAGCGGTAGCGGCCGAACAGGTTGCCGAAGAGCGAGCGCGCCTGCAGGCCGCTGACGCTTTCGCTCAGTTCGACGTTGCCGCCGAGTTGCCACTGCCGGGTCGACACGTCTGCCCGCCAGCTTGCACCCTGAAGGTCGCCGGCGATGGGGTTGCTGCCCCAGCGCAGGGCGGGATCGAAATAGAAGACGCTGGCGCCCTGGCGCGCCCAGTCGCTGCGCCAGTCCGCGTCGACCCAGAAGCCGTTGGCTGAATCGGTCGGCGCGAGCGAGCCGATGTCGGAGGGCTTTCCGGCGCTGTGCGCGTAGTTGGCCTGCACGCGGAGCCCGCCGGGCCGCTCGGTGATGGGGCCGATGCCGGGGCCGATCGAGTCGGCCCAGGGCGCCACGCCCTGCCAGGAGGTCGCGCCCCAGAACGATGTGGTGTCCTGCGCGTAGCCCGTCAGGCCGTTGAGGTTGACGTTGCGCGCATCCACCCATTGGAAGGCGGCGTCGGTGCGCCCGATGCCGAGCGGTGTGTCGTCCCCCGTGAGCTGCTGCTGCGCGCCGAAGGTGCTGGCAGTGCCGCGGCCGATGGTGAAGCCTTGCGAGCTGATCCCGTCGAAGAAGCCCAGACGTCCGCTGGAGGCATTGAGGCTGGTCCGGCCGGGTCTCTCGACGGTCGTTGCGAAGCCTTCGATGGGCAGCGATGGCAGGAAGACGCGACCGAGGCCGCGCGACAGCGGCGTTGCGGCGGTGTTGATGTAGCCGAGGCTGTTGTTGGCAAACCAGCCGTTGTTGAAGGGCATGGCGCGCTGGTCGATGCGTCCGGTGTTGCCGCTTTGGTAGGACAGGTTGTAGAGGTTGCCGTTCTGTCCCGAGATGTCGAAGGCCGGGAGGGTGTTGCGATAGCGGTTGAGGCTGAGGTCGGCCGAGAAGGCGCCGTAGTTCGGCGTGTCGAGGAAGCCGGTGAACTGCAGGGTCTGGTTGCGCTGTTCGGTCAATGCGGTCTGGCGCTGCGTCTGCAGTTCGACGCTGCCGCCGCGCGGCCAGCCGGTGGAGGGTGCTTCCTCTGCGGTCTCGTCGATCTGCGCCTGGGGAGCGCTGTCGAGGACGCGGTCTTCATAAGCGGGCGCCGGCTCTTCGGCACGGCTGACCAGCGCAGTACCCGCGCTGAGCATGCCGAGCGCGAGCCAGGCCAGCCAACGCCTCATGGAGCGAAGCGCTGGTCGATTTCCGTCGATCCCGAATTACCCCATTCAAGCTTGCCGCGGACCGTGACCGGGTAGCTGATCTGCGCGATCGCATCGGTATTGCCGGGACGCGTGGCGGTCAATGCGATGTCGCGCGTCTCACCGGGCAGGATCGGAAGGGAGCTGGCGGTGAACTCGAGTGCGGTGCCGCTCGCGTCCTTTCCGTTGAGGAAGCCGCCGAGGCGGCCGTGCGCCGTGCCGTCGTTGCGCACCTTGAGCACCGGCACCTTCTGGCCGTTGACCGTCTGCACTGCGCTGCCCACCACGCTGAGGGCGGGTTTCACGTCGCCGACGGCCACGTAGACGATGACCCCGACCCGCGCCGAGAGCCCGATCGGCATGTTGGGGCTGGCGGCCTGTTCCTTGCCTTCGATCAGGATCGCAAAGCGGCACTCCATCGGCGGCGTGTCGGCGGGCGGCGTGACTTCGAACCGGAAGCGGTAAGGGCGACCCGGCGTGACCACCACTTCCTTGCGCTCGATGGCGACCCAGGGGCGGCAACTGCCCGGCGCGAGTGCGTCGATGAAGTCCACGGTCGCGTCCGGCTTGAAGGTCCAGTCGGCGGTGCGGATGTTGTAGGTGCCGGGGCTCGCGTCGACTTGCGACATTTCGATGATTTCGCGGACGGGCGCACCCGGCTTGGCGTTCAACTCGAAGCGCGGCGGCGACACGGCCAACGCGAACTGTGCCAGGGCGGCCTGCGACAGCGCGCCAAGGCCCAGGGTGGCCAATGCAAACGTCCGAAGGTTCCGAAGAGCGGTCAAGCGGTTCAAGGCGATACCTCGATCTCGAAATAGAACTGGAGACGCTGCGTGCGCGTCAACAGGCGGCCATCGGCCAGCAGGTTGAGCTGGATGGTTTCAACCAGGAATGGGTCGTGCACGACGCCGTCGAACACCAGTGTGCGACTGCCGCCTTGGACCGACCCGGGCAGCAGGCGGCCCTGGGTCCGCCAGGTGGCGGTGAGTTGTTCGCCTTCGGTCGGCGCGAGCGCCATGAAGATGCGGGCCGGCCGGTTGACCCAGTTCGTGAGGTTGAGCCGCAGGGCCACGTTGAGCTGGCCTTCGACGGCGTTGTCGCCGGTGCGCGAAGGAACCACCTGACGCCATTTCATCGGGGTGACGGGCTGGCTCACCAGGGTGCCTGAGTCGTCGACGCGAAAGGTGGCGGCGTGGGCCGGAGCGACGGCTGTCGCAAGCTGGACAGCGCCCAACAGGAGCGCGAGGGCCTTCGGAAGACGGCGGGAGGAGATCATCACGGCGCAACCAGTTCGAAGGTGGCTCGACCGGTGAAGGTGCCGGCCGGTGCCAGTTGCGCATTCGAGTAGCTGAAAGTCAGGCAGCTTTCGAACCAGTTGTTGCGCGTGACCGTGAGAAGCGACTGTCTCGCGCCGGTGAATGTGCCGCTGGGAATCGTCGCCGAAGTGTCACCGTTGCCGCCCGAGACCCATGAAATCGTGCTGATCGGAATGGTGTCGCCGGTGGCGTTGATCAGCGTGGCGGGGGCTGTCACGGTCAAGGTCGCGTTCGCGCTGGCATTGGTCGACCGGAAGAATCCGCCGACGTAGACCTGTCCGCTGCCGGGCGTGCAGAACGCATAGTTGTCGTAGGGACTGTTGGCAGTCGTGCTGTTGGTCGACATCGGCTGCGGGCCCGTGCCAAGGGCGCTGGCGGGCACCGTGGCGCTCACCGAGTTGACCGTCGTGTTGTTGCCCGGCGTACCGCCGCCCTGGTAGGTGCCGGAAAAGGTGCCGATGCCGACCTGCAGATAAATTGCACGTGCCCCGGGCGTGATGCTGACCAGGTAGGCCTGCGCGCCACTGCCGAGGGTCAGGCCTGCGAGGGCAAGCATCCCGCACGCAGCGGCGCGTGCGGCGTGGGAGGAGGGCGGGGCAAGGCGCTTCACGAGGGGCATTGTCGCGGTCTCCCGGAGGTCAGGGCATGGTGGCCGTGTAGGTGACTCGGCCATTGTTGACGCCAGCGCCGCCATAGGTGCCTGCGGCGACCACCTGGTTGTTGGCGTAGCTGTAGGTCCACTTGCCTTCCTGCCGCACCATCTTGTTGGTGGACGGCAGCAGCACGGAGGTGCCAGGGCCGCCGGTGGCGTTGAAGCCGGGATGGGTGATGCTGCCGTTGTTGAAGCTGGCCGTGGTCGCGTTCAGTGCGGCACTTGCCACGCTGATCTGGTCCCAGCCGATCTGCTGGCTGGCGGTGCCGTTGTTCAACGGGCCGGTGGTGGTGGAGTTGAGCGTGATGTCGCCGCCGTTGCCCATCACCCGCACCGTGACTGCGCCGCCACTCAGGTCGCCGCCCGTGCCGGCCACCGGCACGCCCTTGCCGATGGAGGCGGCCGGCACGGCGAAGTTGATCATGTCGACCGTGCTGGCGTTGGCGTACTCGGTGCCGGTGCCGATGCGCAGGTACAGGACGCGGGGAATCGTGACCGAGATGTCCAGGCGCGCAGTGGCCGTCAGCGATCCGCTGTCGCCACTGACGAATTTCGATTCGGCGTGGACCGGGGCGAGCGCAGCGGCAAGCCCGGCCAGCAGCGCCAGCCGCGCCCAGGTCCGCATGATGAAGATCTAGAAGTCCGCGCGCTCAGGGCATCGTGGCGGTGTACGTCACGGTGCCGTTGTTCGTGTTGTTGGCGCCGCCGTACGTGCCTGCGGCGACCACGTTCTGGTTCTTGTAGCCATAGGTCCACTTGCCTTCCTGGCGAACCAGGCCGCTGACCGCTTGCAGGGTGGTCGCGGTGCCGGCGCCGCCGCTGGCCGTGTTGGTGCTGAAGGCCGGGTGCGTGATGGCGCCGTTGGTGTAGCCCGGCGTCGTGGCGCTCAAGGTGCCCGTGGCGACCGAGATCTGATCCCAGCCGATGGTGGCGCCGGCGCCGTTGTTCATCGAGCCGGTCGTCGCGGAGTTCAATTGCACGTTGCTCGCGCCGTTGGCCAGCACACGGACCGTCACGGCGCCGTCCTTCTGGTCACCGCTGCCGTTGGTGGCCGCCACGGCAGTGCCGCTGCCGATACCGGTCGCGGGCACCTGGAAGTCCATCAGGTCGACCGTGGTGCCGGCGGCCATGACGGCGCCGGTACCGACTTGCAAGAAGAGCACACGCGGGACCGTGATCTTGAAGTCGACGCGGGCGGAGGCCGTACCGTTGGCTCCCGTGTTCAGATTCACGTTGGACTCGGCCAGTGCGGCCAGCGGCGAGATGAGAGCCGCAGCGATCGGGACCAGGAGAAACTTATTCATGGGAACCTTCTGCAAAGAAAAACAGAAAAAATCTGTGGGGTGGATGGGATGGCTCGAACTGTAGGAGGTCGACTACAAAAGCCGGAGGACATAGTTCTCAGAAAACTCTCAATGAGTACTTTTTGTTAAAAAATTACGGCGTAAAACTTTGCAACTGTCCTCGTCCCGCGACGTCAGCGGTCTGTTGCGTGAACTCCTTCACGATGGCTCTGCCAGCGCGCGTCTTGTAAAGTTCTCTGTTCGCCGATCGCGGCGTTTTCCTCTTCGATTGCTCTCAGCGTCATGACCATCTCAAAGACCAAACTCCCCTTCCAGGCCGAAGTCGCGCAACTGCTCTACCTCGTCACGCACTCGCTCTACTCCAACAAGGAAATCTTCCTCAGAGAGCTGATCTCGAATGCGTCGGATGCGTGCGACAAGCTGCGCTTCGAGGCCATCGACCAGCCCGCGCTGTACGAGGACCAGCCCAACCTGGACGTGCGCGTCTCCTTCGACAAGGACGCCAAGACGCTCACCATCACCGACAGCGGCATCGGTCTGAGCCAGCAGGAGGCCATCGACAACCTCGGCACCATCGCCAAGAGCGGTACCAAGGAGTTCATGAGCAAGCTCTCGGGCGACCAGAAAGCCGACGCGCAGCTCATCGGTCAGTTCGGCGTGGGCTTCTACTCGGGCTTCATCGTGGCCGACAAGATCACCGTCGAATCGCGTCGCGCGGGCCTGCCCGCGGAAGAGGGCGTTCGCTGGATCAGCAGCGGCGCCGGCGATTTCGAGGTCGACACCATCACGCGGACGCAGCGTGGCACCAGCGTCGTCCTCCATCTTCGCGACGACGCTGACGAGTACCTCAACGCCTGGAAGCTCAAGTCCATCATCGGCAAGTACTCCGACCACATCTCCCTGCCCATCCTCATGGAGAAGGAAGAGTGGAAGGAAGGCGAGGACAACAAGGGCGGCGCGATGGTCAAGACCGGCGAATGGGAGCCGGTCAATCAGGCGAACGCACTCTGGAGCCGCGCCAAGAAGGACATCAGCGAAGAACAGTACGTCGGGTTCTACAAGAACATCAGCCACGACTACGAAGCGCCGCTGGCCTGGAGCCACAACCGCGTCGAAGGCAATACCGAGTACACGCAGCTCCTCTACATCCCGTCCAAGGCGCCGATGGACCTGTGGAACCGCGACAAGGGCGCAGGCGTCAAGCTCTACGTCAAGCGCGTCTTCATCATGGACGATGCAGAGGCGCTGCTGCCGAGCTACCTGCGCTTCGTGAAGGGCGTCATCGATTCCGCCGATCTGCCGCTCAACGTGAGCCGAGAGCTCCTGCAGGAAAGCCGCGACGTGAAGGCGATCCGCGAAGGGAGCACAAAGCGTGTACTGAGCATGCTGGAAGACCTCGCGAAGAAGCAGAAGACCGGCAGCGAGAGCAGCGAAGGCAAGATCGACGTGGGCTCGGGCGAATCCGTGCCCACGCCAGAGCCGACCGAAGGCGTGACGGACGTCGTCGACAAGAAGGCCGCGGACTCCACGCCCGCGGCCGAAGCCGCAGCCGGCTACACCGACGAATCCGGCAAGTACGCCAAGTTCTATGCCGAGTTCGGCGCCGTGCTCAAGGAAGGCCTGGGCGAGGACTTCGGCAACCGCGATCGCATCGCGAAGCTGCTGCGTTTTGCATCGAGCACCAGCGACACCGTCAGCGTGAGCTTCGCAGACTACAAGTCGCGCATGAAGGAGGGCCAGGACGCGATCTACTACATCACGGCCGACACCCTCGCTGCAGCGAAGAACAGCCCTCAGCTCGAAATCTTCAGGAAGAAGGGCATCGAAGTCCTGCTGATGACGGACCGCGTCGATGAATGGGCACTCAACTACCTGACCGAATTGGACGGCACACCGCTGCAGAGCGTGGCCAAGGGTGCCGTCGATCTCGGCAAGCTTCAGGACGAAGCGGAGAAGAAGGCGGCCGAGGAAGCGGCGGAGTCGTTCAAGCCGCTGCTGGAGCGGCTCAAGGAGGCGCTCAAGGACAAGGCCGAGGATGTTCGCGTGACCACGCGCCTTGTCGATTCCCCCGCCTGCCTCGTGGTGCAGGACGGCGGCATGAGTACCCAACTCGCGCGGATGCTGAAGCAGGCCGGCCAGCCGGCGCCGGATGTGAAGCCGGTGCTGGAGGTGAACGCCGAACATCCGCTGGTCAAGAAGCTGGAAGGTTCGGAACACTTCGACGATCTGGCGAACATCCTGTTCGACCAGGCCTTGCTGGCAGAAGGCGGCCTGCCGGCTGATCCGGCCGCCTATGTGCGTCGGGTCAACGCCCTGCTTGTGTGAGATGAGCCCCGCCTGGACTGCCGCATCCGCCTGAGCTGTCGGTTGCACAGGCTGGGCGAAGATTTCCGAACGACCGCCTATCGTCGCGTCGCGTGAAGCGACACGGGCGCGGCGATTGCCCAGGGCGTCACGACAAGGCGCTCTACATACCCGCTTTCAACTCCCACGAGCGCAGCCGGGTGGCACCCACGCGCTGTGTGGACACGGCGCTTTAAGGGCGCCGCCGACGGACTTCGTCCTCAGCGATTCGCCGCGGCTTTGTCGCGACAAGTCTTGCACGACTCGAAGATTTCGGTCGGCAACTCCTTACTCCCTTGCGGATACCTGCAAGCTCCGAGCTTGCCGGCCGAGTCCTGAGGTTGTTGGACGCTCCCTGCGCGTTGCCGCAGGCAGCTTCGAACACTCGCCAGCCACGCGTATTCACGCGCGAAATGCTTGATGCACTGAATTGTCGACGGTGCCTGCAATCTTCTGCTTCCGCTGCGGACATCAATTTGGCGGGGTCATTGCACTTCGAGGTTCGGCCGGCGCAAATATTCGTAATTTAATGAAATTGCCGCGGAATTTTCTCAAGGTGTTCGCTCGCATTTCGGAGTTTGAGATTTTTCTCATGTTTGGTTTGCGCCATTTTTGATATCGGCGTGTCAATGGTGTGCCGAAATTCGATAGGCCTTGTGCTCATGGCGTCGATCTTGGCTTTGTCGCCGAGTGCGCGGTACAGCAACCGGCGCTCCCCTCGATGGCAGCCTATGGTCGACTGAGAATTTTCTTGATCACTTCCCATTTTCTTGAGCTCCTCCACGTTCTCCGAACTTTCTCATGTCCACTTTTTGCCTCTTTCAATAAAGTTACTGGGTGCTTGTTAATTGGAATGCGTACCGGGGTGATCAGGCTCCCGATCTGTGCGATTCCTGTTTGAGTTGCGCGGCTGTGGGCCCTGTTGCCTGGTAGTTCGAGCTGTGCCCATTTTTTTTATTTATATAGAGGTGCTTTATGGCTAAGAAGACTGTGGTTTCCATCAATAAGAACGGCAACAACGTGGGCGACGCGATCGCTCTCGACGGCGTCAAGCCGGTGAAGATCAAGGCCCAAGCGGGTGTCAAGTACATGCTCAAGGACGCGGGCGACGTCGCTCCTGAAAACGCCACGCTGACGCGCGTCGGCGACGACCTGCACGTGACCCTCGAGGGCGAAAGTTCTCCTGCCCTTGTGCTCGAAGGCTATTTCGGCTTGGCGGAGCCGGCGGGCATCTATGGGATGGCCGAGGACGGCCAGCTCTATGCCTACGGCCGTACTGATGGAGGCGACATCTTCTCGCTGGCCGAGGGCGAGTCGTCGGCGATTGCCCTGGCTGGCGATCCGATTGCACGCGGCTCGGATGACCAGGACGACAACTTCGTGTTCTGGCCCCTGCTGCTTGCCGGTGGCCTGGCAGCGGCCGGCATCTCGGCCACGGCCCACAGCGGCGGCTCGAAGAATTTCGCGGTTCCCGAAGCCAATGTGCTTCCCGAAGCCAAGGACGCTGCCCTGCCTGCAAAGTCCTGGATCAGCAACAGCGTCAAAGGCACCCTCGACGACGTCGGCGCTGTGACCGGTCCGATCGCCCCGGGCGGCGAGACCGACGACACGCGCCCCGAATTCAACGGTATCGGCGAAGCCGACTCCACGATCATCATCTTGGACAACGGCCAGCCCATCGGCACGGCCAAGGTGGACAAGGACGGCAACTGGTCGTTCACCCCTGAAGAAGACCTGGGCGAAGGCGATCATTCGATCGTCATCATCGAGACCGACAAGGACGGCAACAAGAGCGAGCCTTCGGATCCGTACGAGTTCACCGTCGACACGACTGCTCCCAACAAGCCGGAGCTCGGCGAGGGCGCTATCGACGACGTCGGCGCCGTGACCGGTCCGATCGCCGCTGGCGGCACGACCGATGACGCGCGTCCGGAACTCAAGGGCGACGGCGAACCCGACTCCACGATCATCATCGTGGACAACGGCCAGCCCATCGGCACGGCCAAGGTGGACAAGGACGGCAACTGGTCGTTCACCCCTGAAGAAGACCTGGGCGAAGGCGATCATTCGATCGTCATCATCGAGACCGACATCAACACGGGCGCCAATGCCAATACATCCTTTGGTGACCATCTGAACTCGGTGGGCGACGTCAATGGCGACGGCTACGAGGACTTCCTGCTCACCTATCCGTTGGACGAGGTCGACGGCATGGCCAATGCGGGGAGTGCTTACCTGGTGTTCGGCCAGCAGGGTGGCTTTCCCACCACGATGTCGATCGAGGACTACGCCCAGTTCGGCGTCAAGATCAGCGGCACCGAGAATTATGAGAATCTCGGCGACGTCATTCTTGACTGGGGCAACAACGCTCACGGCGATGCATATTTCGGCTCCAGCAACACGGTGTCATCGATCGGCGACATCAACGGCGACGGCATCGGCGATTTCATCATCGGCTCGCCAGGGTGGGGTGACGGAGCGGAAGACGGATTGTCGCCGGGCCGCGCCTATGTCGTATTCGGCAAGAAGGAGGGTTGGACTCCCGACCTCAGCCTGAAGGACCTGAATGGCACGAACGGCTTTGTGCTCAGCGCCAGCGGTACGGGCACGAATGCCCTGTTGGGCAACGGCGTGCGCGCGTTCGGCGACGTCAACGGGGATGGTATCGATGACTTCATGATTGGTGCGCCCAATGCCGACACGGACGGAAAGACCGACAACGGTGCCGTGTACCTGCTGGCCGACGGCAAGGTGCAGATGCAGGTCAACGGCGCCAACGGCGAAGTGGACCTCCAAGGCTCCGAGTGGACGCGCAGTGACGCCACGGTGGGTAGCGTTCACTACAACGTCTACACGAACCTCGGCGGCACCGTCGAACTGCTGGTCGAGGACAAGGTCCACGTCACCATCCTGTAAACCCTCTCTCATCGGACGCGGCGGCCGCATGGCTGCCGCGTCCGACAGAGTCGTCCCTCAAGAATTCATTTTTTAGATCAATAGAACGACGCCCCTGGCGGGGCGTTGGGAGAATATTCATGCAATCGTTCAAATTCCTTTCTCTCGCCCAGCGCACGCGCGTCGGCCAAGGCGTCGCTGCCGCTGCCCTGTCGGTACTGTGTCTGCTGAGTGCGCCATCGGCGTTCGCGCAGCGCGCGTCGCAGCCTCAAGGCGCTGCCTACAGCCCGGTGCCGCCGGTGGTGTCGCAGCAGGCACAGGTGGTTTTCTTCAGGAAGCCCGCCAGCGGTGCCGCTGTCGCGACCGACCCCGCTCACGTGTACATCAATGGCGTGTTCCACACTGCACTCAAGTCGGACATGTTCACGCGCTTCTGCGTGCCCACGGGCAACTACTCGATCGAGGCCCATATCGGCGACGCGCCGAAATTCGTGGGCAAGGCCCGGCAGGCCACGCGGGTCGACCTGGAAGGCGGCAAGACCTACTTCGTGGCGGTGTCGGAGAACCGCACCGGTGAACCCACGCCGGTGCGCCGCGCAGAGGCCGAGGAGCTCCTTCAGCGCGCGGTCGAGCAGCGCCATTTCGTCAACCGCTCGGGCGCCATCGTGGCCTGCCAAGAGGCACCCCAGCCGGCGAAATCGGAGCCCGTCAGCTTCACGCTCAACGCCGACGTGCTGTTCGACTTCGCGCGCAGCGACTATGCGTCGATCACCTCGCGCGGACGCGAGGAACTGAGGAAGGTCGCGCAGCAGGTTCGCGAGCGTTCGCCGAACGCGGTGAGCCGCGTCACTGTGCGTGGCCACGCCGACCCGATCGGTTCGGCCCAGAGCAACATGGTTCTGTCCGAGCAACGCGCTCGCACCGTTGCTCGCGTGCTGTCGGAAGAAGGCCTCGCCGCCGAACGCATCAGCATCGAAGGCGCCGGCAGCGAGGAGCCGGTTGTGTCCTGCTCGATGAGCGGCTCCAGGCAGGCGCGGGTGGACTGCAATGCGCCGAATCGTCGCGTTGAAATCGTCGTCGCTGGAAGCGCGGCAGCGTAGTCAGCAGCGTTAGCGATCACCTTGGCGCGCCGTTGAGGCCGGGACCATCAAGGCGCTTCGTCGGTTTCGGCGAAGCCCTTGCCCGGCGTCAACGGCGCGTGCCTGTAGCTGGCCGGCGTGCGGCTGAGCTTGATCGGCGATGCGACCCCCCGGTAGCCGCCTTCGAGCTCGACCACCATGCCGCGATGGGCCGTGTGGGGATGCTCCAGCGCCGCATCCACCGAAAGCACCGGTGCAGCGGGCACACCGGCGGCCATCAAGGTCTCGACCAGTGTCCGGCCGTCGAATTCCGCCAGAGCGGCCTCGAGCCTTTGCTTGAGCCCCGAACGATGAATCGATCGCGCACCCGCCGTGCGGTAGAGCGGATCGTCCGCCAGCAATGGCTGCCCGATGCAGGTGCAGAAGCTGGCGAACTGCCGATCGTTGCCCACGGCGACGAAGATCGGATCGGTGCCCGTGGCCAGCGCGTCGTAAGGATAGATGTTGGGGTGCGCATTGCCGGTACGTCTGGGCATCGCACCATCCATGAACCAGTTCGCAGCGTGCGGGTGGAGCAGGGACAGGCCGCTGTCATACAGGGCCGCCTCGACGAACTGCCCGCGGCCGCTGCGCGTACGCTCCTGCAGCGCGAGCAGTACGCCGATCACGGCATTCAGGCCGGTGACCATGTCGACCACCGGCAGGCCGACGCGCAACGGCCCGCCATCGGCCTCGCCGTTGACGCTCATGATGCCCGTCATCGCCTGCACCGCGGCGTCGTAGCCAGGTAGCGCACCCAGCGGCCCATCGGCACCGAAGCCCGACACGCGGCACCAGACGAGGCGCGGGAAGCGCTTCGACAGCTCGTCGTAGCCGATGCCCCAACGTTCCATGGTGCCGGTCTTGAAGTTCTCGATCAGCACGTCGGCCTCGGCCACCAGTGCCAGCAGCGCGTCGCGCCCTTCGGCACTTCCGAGGTCGAGTGCCATCGTCCGCTTGTTGCGGTTGAGGCCGTGATAGTAGGAAGCCACGCCTTCCTTGAAGGGCGGCCCCCAGGTTCGTGTGTCGTCGCCCTGCGGCGGTTCGACCTTGAGGACATCGGCGCCATGGTCCCCGAGGATCTGGCCGCAGTAGGGGCCGCCGAGGATGCGGGAAATGTCGAGTACGCGGATGCCGGCGAGCGCGCCGGTGTTGACAGTGGCAGTCATGGCTTTTTCTGGATGCTTCAGTCGAGCTGCGCGCCGGATTTCTTCACCACGTCCTTCCACTTGGCGGTCTCCGAAACGATGAAGCGGCCGAGCTGCTGCGGCGAACCGTCTGGCGCAGGCTCCAGGCCTTGCGACGCGAAGAGAGCCTTCACCTTCGGCGTGGCGAGCGCATCGGCAAAGGCCTTGTTGAGCTTGGCGACCGTGGCCGGCGGTGTGCCGGCCGGCGCGACGATTCCGAAGAACACGCTCACGTCATAGCCCGTGACCCCTTGCTCGGCGAGCGTCGGCAGATCGGGCATCGCCTGCGAGCGCTCCGCGGTGGCGATGCCGAGCGCGCGCAGCTTGCCGGCCTTGACGTAGCGCAGGGCGGTCAGCACGTCGGTGAAGCTCATCGACACCTGGCCGCCCAGCAGGTCATTGAGCGCCGGGCCCGTGCCCTTGTACGGTATGTGCTGCAGATCCGTGCCGGCGATGCCGTTGAAGAGCACGCCCGCCAGGTGCGATGAAGCGCCGTTGCCCGACGAGGCATAGCTCAGCTTGCCCGGATTGGCCTTGGCGTAGACGATGAGCTCGCGCACGTTCTTCGCGGGCACCGTCGGGTTCACGACCAGGATGTTGGGCAGATGCCCGATCTGGATGACCGGCGTGAAGCTCTTCACCGGGTCGTAGCCGATCTTGCGATAGAGGCTGGCGTTGATCGCCAGCGGCCCCGAGGTTCCGAACATCAACGTGTGCCCGTCGGCCTCGGCGCGGGCGACATAGTCCGCGCCGATGTTGCCGCCGGCGCCCGCGCGGTTCTCCACGATCACGGGCTGGCCCAGTTGGTCCTTGACCTCCGCCGCGAGCGTGCGCGCCATGGCGTCGGTGGGGCCGCCGGGCGGGAAGGGGACGACCAGCATGATGGGCTTGGTCGGGAATGCCTGGGCGTGCGATGCCGACAGGGCGGTCAGCGCCGGTGCCGCCGCGATGCAGGTGGCAAGGACGAGGGTCTTTAGCAGTTTCATGTTTGTCTCCGGGATGTGTGTCTTGTGAGTGGCCTTCGCCAGGCGTCAGGCCGCGGTGGGCGCCTGAATAGGTTCCGCGGCGAGGCGCCATAGGGCGGGAATGGCGTCCGCAGCCAGCGGATCGCGCGGCAGCACGCGGTGCAGCAGCACCAGTTGCGCCCACTCGACGCGCTGCGCCGAGCCGGTGCGAGCACCTTCCCAGGCCATCGCGATCGCGCTGCAGGTGTGATACAGCGCCGATGCGGCCTGTCGGGCGATGACATCGCCGTCTTTCGCGGCGTCCGAGGCGTGAGCCGCCAGTGCGCCGGCCCTGTCGAGCGCGCCACGCAGTGCCTTCGAGAAGGCCGGCGCCAGCGGCACGTCGTCGAGCAGCGCGCCGAAGTGCGCCTGCAGTGCGGGCAGCGAGTTCTCGCGCGTCACCGCGCGGATCACGTCGAGCGCCACGATGTTGCTGGTGCCTTCCCAGATCGATCCCAGGTGCGCATCCCGCACCAGGCGCGGGTCGGCCCATTCCTCGATGTAGCCGCAACCGCCGCGGACTTCCATCGCATCACCGGTCACCTTGCGGGCATCGCGGCAGGCGCGGAACTTGATGAGCGGTGTGAGGATGCGCAGCAGCGGGTAGGCCGCCGTGTCGCCGCCGTCCGATCGCGCCAGCGCCAGCGCGGTCTGGAAAACCATGGTGCGCGCCTGCTCGGCCGGCAGCCGCAGCTTCTGCACCTGGCGCTGCATCAGCGGCATGTCGGCGAGGCGCTTGCCGAATGCGCGGCGCTCGCTCGCGATGTATTCGGCCTCCGCGACCGCACGACGCATGAGTCCGGCGGCGCGCACGCCGTTCGACAGGCGCGAGTTGTTCACCATGTCTGCCATCTGCTGGAACCCGCGACCGGCCTCGCCGACGAGGTAAGCCACCGCGCCTTCGAGACGGATCTCGCCGCTGGCCATCGAGCGCGTGCCCATCTTGTCCTTGAGACGGAGGATGCGGTAGTGGTTGGCGCTCCCGTCGTCGAGTCGCTTCGGGAGCAGGAAGAGCGACACGCCCTTCATCCCCGCAGGTGCGTCGTCGGCGCGCGCCAGCACCATCGCAAAGTCGGCGTCGGGGTTGGAGCAGAACCACTTGTCGCCGCTGAGGCGCCAATGACCGGCATCGTCCAGCGAAGCGCGCGTGACGGTCGCCGCAATGTCGGAGCCTGCCGCCTGCTCGGTCATGAACATCGCGCCCTGCGCCAGCGTGTCGAAGTCCAGCGACTGGAAGCGTGGAAGAAAACGCTCCACGAGTTCAGGACTGCCGAACTTCTTGAGCGTGCGCGCCAGCGAATCGGTCATCGACACCGGGCAGCACAAACCGAACTCCGCCTGCACGAACAGGTAGGTCAGCACGTACTTGACGATCGGCGGCATCTTGCCTTTCCACCCCAGCGTCTCGTCACGGTGCGACATCGCCGCTAGGCCGAATTCGCTCAGCGCCAAGCGCTCCATCTCGACGTAGGCCGGATGCTTGACGACCTTCTGGTCATCGATGCCGGTGCGGGTACGCAGCTTCAGCGTCGGCGGATTCTGGTCGGCGGTGTGCGCAAGCTCGTCGAGCGGACCGCCGGCCAGCGCGCCGAGCCGCTCGAAGTGAGGCCGCATGTGCCGTAGCAGGTCGGGCAGCAGGTACAGCGCGAGCAGCTTGTGCAGCTCGATGTCGGCGGTGAAGAGGTTCTGACCGTGACGGTCGGGCACGGGATGGTCGGCTGTGTTGCCAGTCGGCGCTGCGGTTTGGGCCATGTCTCGTTCTCCTTGTCAGCCGCATCTTTGAGCGCGCGACGATCCTTGTCCAATATCGATTGCGTCTCGATTGATCTGATCTGACTATCGTGGAACACTGCCTTGCATGGAACTGCGTCACCTTCGCTATTTCGTCGTGCTCGCCGAGGAACTGCATTTCGGCCGAGCCGCACGCCGGCTTTCGATTTCGCAGCCACCGTTGAGCGTTGCCATCCGCCAGCTCGAGGAATCGGTCGGCGCGCGACTCTTCGAGCGCAACAGCAAGGAGGTACGGCTCACGCCCGCCGGCGAGGCCTTGCAGTCGTCAGCGCAACGGCTGCTGCGGCAGGCCGAAGAGGCCGCCCTGGAAGCGCGCGATGTGTCCCAGGGCTCCGCCGGCCGGCTGCGGATCGGCTTTGTGGGCGCCATGCTCTATCGCGGGTTGCCTCAGGCGCTGCGCAAGTTCCGGGCGAAGCACCCCGCAGTGCGCATCACGCTGGCCGAACTCAATTCGGGCGAGCAGATCACCGAACTGCTCCAGGATCGGCTGGACTTCGGCTTCGTGCACACCAGCCGGATGCCGGCGGAACTGCAGCACGCGTTGCTCGTGTCGGAGCCCTTCGTGGCCTGCCTGCCCGCCGGGCACCGGCTGACGCGCCGGCGCTCGGTGGCTATGGCGAGCCTGCGCGACGAGCCCTTCGTGCTGTTCTCGCGCAATGCGTCGCCCGACTATCACGAGCGCATCCTCGCCATTTGCGCGGAAGCGGGCTTTCGCCCGGAGGTGCGCCACGAAGTGCGCCATTGGCTGTCGGTGGTGTCCCTGGTCTCTCAGGGCATGGGCGTAGCCTTGGTGCCGAGCGCCCTGCGTCACGCGGCGCTTCGCGGCGCCGTGTTCCGGCCGCTAGATGAGAAAGTGGCGCGCTCGGACGCCTATTGCGTGTGGCGCGACGGCCCGGAGAACGCGGTCGTGCAGGGCTTCCTGCAGGTCGTGCGGGCCGCCCGGCCGCGCACGGATTGAGCCTCAGGCGTACAACGGCTCTTCTTCCATCGCCTCGCACTGGTCCTGCAACATCTGGATCTGGCCCTTCCAGTAGTCGCTCGAACCGAACCACGGGAAATTGATCGGGAAGATCGGATCCTCCCAGCGGCGCGCAAGCCATGCGCTGTAGTGGATGAGGCGCAGGGTGCGCAGTGGCTCGATCAGCGCCAGTTCGCTCCGGTCGAAGTCGCGGAACTGTTCGTAGCCGTCGAGCAACCCGCTCAGTTGGGAGGTGCGTTGCGCGCGGTCACCCGAGAGCAGCATCCACAGGTCCTGCACGGCGAAGCCGGTGCGTGCGTCGTCGAGATCGACGAAGTGCGGGCCGCCACCCGGACGGTCCGTCGGTGTCCAGAGAATGTTGCCCGGGTGCACGTCGCCGTGGAGCCGCAGCTTCTTCATCGCCGGGTCGCCCGGAGCCTGTCCATTGCTGCCAAGCGCCGTGGCAGAGATCATGTCGAAGGCCGCATTGCAGGCAGTTTCCCATTCACGCTGCACGTCGAGCGGCACCATGTCGTGGCCCAGCAGCCAGTCTCGGGAGGCGATGCCGAAAGTCTGGAGGTCGAGCGTCGGGCGCGCTTCAAAAGGCTTTCGCGCGCCGACGGCATGGATGCGAGCGAGAAAACGCCCCACCCACTCAAGCACTTCGAAATCGTCGAGTTCGGGCGCCCGCCCCCCGCGGTACGGGCTCACGCTGAATGCGAAGCCGCCATGCCGGTGCAGCGTCTGCCCCTCGACCGCGATCGGCGGCACGGCGGGAACTTCGGCGGCCGCAAGTTCGAGCGAGAAGCCATGCTCCTCGAGGATTGCGGCATCGCTCCAGCGTCCGGGCCGGTAGAACTTGACGACCACGGCACTGCGGTCTTCGAGGTAGACCTGGTAGACGCGGTTCTCGTAGGAGTTCAGCGCGGTCAGCCGCCCGTCGCCGTGCATGCCGAGCGTTGCGAGCGCGTCGAGCACCACGTCGGGCGTCAGGTTTTCGTAGGGATGTCCAGCCGAGGCCGCATCAGGGGGAGGGGAATTGGAAGGCACCACAGCGACATTGTCGACGCTGCCGGTGCCCGTGACGCATCAACCCAGGCTCAAGAGCGCCTTTGTGCTGCTTCGGCAGTCGATGCCGCGAGCGAAAGGATGTGTCCGGTGCGCGGATCCCCGTGCCCGGCCAATACTTCGGCGTAGGCCGCTTGCACAGCCGCATCGCCGTCATGGTGTTCGACACGCAGCCATGGCGCCTCGGCGTTGGTCACCCGCGCGATGAAGGCTTGCCAGGCCTGCACCATGCGTTGCTCGAAGACTTCGGCGCCCCATTCGGTCGTGCGCTTCTTGATCTGCGCGGGCGCGAAGAACAGCGTCGCGCGCGGGCCAGGCAGATCCTTGCCGGAGCCGCTGGCGGCCAGCTGGTCGACGTGCGTGCCGCCGATGGAGGCGCTGTGCTTCAGGTGAATGAACCGCGTGTGGATCGCCCGGCGCAGCGCGCCGTTGCCTGCGAAGTCCACGTAGACGCAGGGGGTGTCGGCTGCAAGCCGATCGAGCTCGTCATAGGCCAGCACGCGGTCATAGCAACCCAGGCTTTCGCAGAAGGGCTTGTTGGCAGCCGAAGTCAGTCCGATCACTTCGATGCCTTCGCGTTGCGCCAGTTGGAAGGCAGTGCCGTACGCCGTCTTGCTCGATGCGCTCGACAGCAGCATCGCGCCGGGCCGCGCACCGAAGAAGTCGTTGTCGCCGAGGAAGTCGTCGATCAGCCAGGACGTGATGAAGAGCGGTCGCAACAGCGCCTGGATGTCTTCGGTGTCCGCGGTGTAGAGCGGATCCGACTTGCATCGGAAATACTGGTTGTAGACCGCCGGCAGCGCCGCCCGGTGCGCGGCGCCGTCGGTGAATCGTTCGGGCGACAGGCGCTCGGGCGTCAGCACGGTCGCGGAAGCCATGGGGAAATAGCCGTAGAGCCGCTCGCCGACGGCGACGCCGGGGTGCAGCGAGAGAACCACCGATGCGAAGCCCCACACCGGAATCGCGCCCCAGCCCTCTTCGCCGGTCGGGTAGAACTGCCAGTAGCTCATCGCGTTGCCGAAGGCGGCGTAGGTGATGTTGTTGGCGGTGAGGGCGAAGCGGTCGATGCGCACCCGGACCTGGCCGTCGGAAAGCCGCAGGTCCTCGGCGGTGCGCAGGCGGGTGGATGCGAGGTCGTCCTTGCGGATCAGCAGGTCTGTCGTGCTCATGCTTGCTCCTTTGCGCTGCGGTGTTGCGGAAGACCTTAGCGCAGGCCTGCGGCGGTTGCATGAAAAAGGCCCGGCAGATCGTCGCCTAGGCGACGCCCTGACGGGCCTGGGTCGGGCGTCTTGCCGCCGATCAGGCGATCGCGAGTTCGACCTCGACGTTGCCGCGCGTGGCGTTCGAGTACGGGCAAACCTGGTGGGCGGTCTCGACCAGCAGCTTCTTCTGCGCATCGTCCAGGCCCGGCAGCGTGATCGCCAGCTTCACGGCGATGCCGTAGGCCGCACCGGCGTCGATCGGGCCGAGCGAAACGCTGGCGTCGACGGCGACGTCCTCAGGCACCTTGACGTTGATCTTGGGCGCCACGGCGCGCATCGCGCCGATGAAGCAGGCCGAATAGCCGACCGCGAACAGTTGCTCTGGGTTGGTGCCCGGCTTGCCCGAGCCGGGGGGGCTGAGCTTGACGTCCAGCGCGCCGTCGCTGGTCTTGCCGGCGCCGTCGCGGCCGCCGATGGTGTGGGCCTGGGCGGTGTAGAGCACTTTGTCGAGTTTCTTGACCATGGTGGTTCCTTCGGTTGGTTGGAGAGAAAGGGTGCTTCGACGTCGAAGCGGGGGGAAAACTAGGCGGCCTTGATGCGGTCCCGCAAGCGCTGCATTTCCTGCGTGAGGGTCATCAGTTCGTCCACGGAGCATTGGGAGGAGGCCAGCAGGCAGGCCGGTACGCTGGCCGCACGCGCCTTGAGCTTGCGGCCAGCGGCAGTGAGGTTGACGTGCACTCGGCGCTCGTCGCCGACATCGCGGATGCGCGCAACCAGGCCATTGGCTTCCAGCCGCTTCAGCAGCGGCGTCAGCGTGCCCGAATCGAGGAACAGGCGCTCACCCAGCTCGGACACCATGAGGCCGTCGCGTTCCCACAGCACCAGCATCACGAGGTATTGCGGATAGGTGAGCTGCAGCTTTTCGAGCAGCGGCTTGTACAGCTTGGTCATGGCCAGCGAAGCCGAATACACCGCGAAGCAGAGCTGGTTGTCCAGCTGCAGCAGTTCGTCAATGGAAAGGGCGGGAGGGGCCGGGGTGCGCATGGGCTGAAGTTTAGCTGGCAATTCAATTGTGTGCAATTTAATTTGTAGCAATGTGTTCGACCAAGCGGCGCCAAGCACCGCAGGGGAATCAACGCCCGCTGAATCGCGCGGGACGCCGCTCGATGAAGGAGCGCACGCCTTCGGCCGCATCTTCGCTGTTGGCAAGACCTTGCTGCACCGGAATGAAATCCTCCACCGCCGCGAGCGGCCCCTGCTCGATCGCCTTCATGACGTTGAGCCGCGTCGCCACCACCGCCAGCGGCGCCTGCGCCGCGATGCGTTGCGCGATGCGCAGGGCTTCGTCCAGCTCCTGTCCGGCCGGCACTACCTTCTGAACGAAGTTCAGGCGGAACGCCTCGGCGCTGTCGAACTCGTCGGCCGTCAGCAGGTGCAGCATGGCGTTGCCCAGGCCCGCGCGCTCGGCCATGCGCAGCGTGGCGCCGCCCGTGGCCATGATGCCGCGCTGCACTTCCATCTGCGAGAACCGGCAGTTGTCGGCCGCAACCACGATGTCCGCGCCGAGCATCAGCTCGATACCCACCGTGAAGCAGATCCCCTTGACCGCGACCACCATCGGCTTCGTCCGGCGACGGTAGCCCGCAAGCCGAAATCGTGCGGCTCCACGAGCCCCTGCGGAATCGCCTTCTCCCCACGCTTCATGAATTCCGTCACCGCAGGCAGGTCCAGACCCGCCGTGAAGTGATCGCCGAAGGCATGCAGCACCCCGACCCGCAGCGCCGGATCGTCGTCGAGCCGCGTATACGCCTCCGCCAGCTGCCTGAACATCGCCGGCGTCCAGCCATTGCGCTTGGCGGGACGGTTGATGCCGATCAGCAGCACATGGTCGAGCACCTGTGTATCGATGCAGCCTTCAGCCGGCGGTGTCGTGGGAACTGCAGTCATTCATGTCTCCAAATCAAAACGTTCGATCCCACCCGAAGTGGGCAAGCCTGGGGGTCAGTAGGAATAGACTCCGCGGCCGGTCTTGCGCCCGAGCTGGCCGGCGGCAACCATCTCCTTCAGCAGCGGGCAAGGACGGTACTTGGAGTCACCGAACTGCTCGAGATACACCTCCATCACGGCCAGGCAGACGTCGAGCCCGATCATGTCGGCCAGCGCCAGCGGGCCGATCGGCTGGTTGCAGCCGAGCTTCATGCCGGCGTCGATGTCTTCCGCCGTCGCGAGGCCCTCGGCCAGCACGAAGAAGGCCTCGTTGATCATCGGCACCAAGATGCGGTTGACCACGAAGCCCGGCGCGTTCTTCACGGTGATCGGCGACTTGCCGAGCTTCACCGAGAGTTCCTTCACCGCATCGTGCGTCGCGTCGCTCGTCAGGTAGCCCCGGATGATCTCGACCAGCGCCATCATCGGCACCGGGTTGAAGAAGTGCATGCCGATGAACCGGTCGGCGCGCGACGTGGCCGCGGCGAGCTGCGTGATCGAGATCGACGAGGTGTTCGACGCGATGATCGCCTCCGGCGGCAGCATGGCGTCCACCTGCTTGAGGATCTTCAGCTTGAGCTCGTGGTTCTCCGTGGCGGCCTCGATGACGAGTTGCGCGCCCTTCAGGTCGTCGTAGTTCGTCGAGCCCTTGATCAGCCCGAGCGCCGCGTCCTTCTGGGCAACGGTGAGTTTGTCCTTCTTGATGAGCCTGTCGAGGCTGCCTGCCACCGTGGCAAGGCCCTTGTCGACAGCGGCCTGCGCGATGTCGACCATGATCACGTTGACGCCTGAAACGGCGCAAGCCTGGGCAATGCCGTTGCCCATCGTTCCGGCGCCGATGATGCCGACCGTCTGGATAGCCATGAGAAATACTCCTTGAACTGAATGATGAAAGGGGAGGGGATTCGCCTGCGATCCGGCGGCCCATGCCCGAGATTGTGAAACAGCCGCCGGACGGCACCGTTGCCGCTTGTGACAGGCGAGTGATTTAAAGTGCCGCGTTCAGATCCCCCAGCGACGGAACCGCACCATGACCACCCTCGGCACCCCCCTCTCCCCTTCCGCCACCCGCGTGATGCTCCTGGGCTCCGGCGAGCTCGGCAAGGAGGTGCTGATCGCTCTCCAGCGCCTGGGCGTGGAGACCATCGCCGTCGACCGCTACGACAACGCGCCCGGGCAGCAGGTCGCGCATCACGCGCGCACCATCACCATGAGCGATCCCGCCCAGCTCAAGGCTTTGATCGAGGCCGAAAAGCCCCAACTCGTCGTTCCCGAGATCGAGGCCATCGCCACGCCCATGCTGCAGGAGCTCGAAGAGGCCGGCGTGGTGCGCGTGATCCCGACCGCCCGCGCGGCGCGCCTCACCATGGACCGCGAAGGCATCCGCCGCCTCGCTGCCGAGACGCTGGGCGTGCCGACCAGCCCCTACAAGTTCTGCGACTCCCTGGCCGAACTGCAGGCGGCCATCGACGGCGGCATTGGCTACCCCTGCATCGTCAAGCCCGTGATGAGCAGCTCCGGCAAGGGCCAGAGCAAGATCGACGGCCCCGCCGACGTGCAGAAGGCCTGGGACTACGCCATGGCCGGCGGCCGCGTCAGCCACGGCCGGGTGATCGTCGAGGGCTTCATCGACTTCGACTACGAGATCACGCTCCTGACCGTGCGCGCGCTCGACGGCGCCGGCGCGGTGCAGACGCATTTTTGCGACCCTATCGGCCACGTGCAGGTGAGCGGCGACTACGTCGAAAGCTGGCAGCCGCATCCGATGGCGCCGGCCGCGCTGCAGAAGGCGCGGGAGATCGCGCAGGCCGTGACGGCGGACCTCGGCGGACAAGGCCTCTTCGGCGTGGAGCTGTTCGTCAAGGGCGACCAGGTCTGGTTCAGCGAAGTCAGCCCGCGGCCCCACGACACCGGCATGGTGACGATGGCGACGCAGTGGCAGAACGAATTCGAACTGCATGCGCGCGCCATCCTCGGCCTGCCGGTTGACACCACGCTCAAGAGCCCGGGCGCCAGCGCCGTCATCTACGGCGGCGTCGACGCCACCGGCATCGCCTTCGACGGCGTGGCGCAGGCGCTCGCCGTGCCGGGCGTCGACGTCCGGCTCTTCGGCAAGCCCGAAAGCTTCGTCAAGCGTCGTATGGGCGTGGCGCTGGCGCATGCCGCCGACATCGACAGCGCACGCCGCAACGCCAAGGAAGCGGCGTCCCGCGTCAAGCCGCGCAAGGCCTGATCCTTCAACCCTCCCGGAGTGTTCCATGCTGCATCCACAAGCCCAGGCGTTCATCGATCTGCTCGTCCAGCGCGGCGTGCCGCCCACCCACACGCTGTCGCACACGGACGCGCGCAAGTTCTATCGCGAGCGGCGTGCGATCACGCAGCCCGATCCCGGTGAAGTGGCCGAGGTGCGCGAGCTGAGCGCGCCAGGCCCGCATGGCCCCATTCCGATGCGGCTCTACCGGCCGCTGGGCTCGAATGCGTCGACGGCGCTGCCGGTGCTCGTCTACTACCACGGCGGCGGCTGGACCATCGGCGACCTCGACACGCACGACACGCTCTGCCGGGAGCTGTCCAACCTGTCCGGCTGCGCGGTGGTGGCGGTGGACTACCGCATGGGCCCGGAGCATCGTTTCCCCGCGGCCGTGGACGACGCGCTCGCCGCGACGCGCTGGGTGCGCAACGAGGCCGCCTCGCTCGGTGTCGACGCCAGCCGGCTGGCCGTCGGCGGCGACAGCGCGGGCGGCAATCTCGCGGCGGTCGTCGCCATCGCCGCGCGCGATGCCGGCGACCTGCCCATCGCCTTCCAGCTCCTGATCTATCCAGCGACGGACATGCGCCGCGGCCATCCCTCGCACACCATCAACGGCCAGGGCTACGTGCTGACGAAGGACACGATCAGCTACTTCCACGACCACTACATCGCCGACCCGGCGCACGACCTCGACTGGCGCGCCTCGCCCCTGCTGCACGGGAACCTGGCGGGCCTGCCGCCCGCATTGGTGCTCACCGCCGGCTACGACCCGCTGCGCGACGAGGGCCTCGACTACGCGCGCGCCCTGACCGAGGCGGGCAACCGCGCCACCTACGTCTGCTTCGAGCGCCAGATCCACGGCTTCATCACCATGGGTCGCCTGCTCGACGAGGCCAATGCCGCGGTGTCCCTCTGCGCGGGCGAACTCCGCCGTGCGCTGAATCCGCGCGCATAGGGTAAGTCCCCGCGCCACCGACGTCGCCGCGCCGGTTTGCGCCGCTACGATCCTTCGAACCGACGGCGGCCATCGGGCCCGCCGTGGCAGTGCGGAGGAAAGGGCATCCTGGTGACCAGACAACCGACGGACGCGGCGCGCGGCAGCCAGGGCGAGCGCCTCATGTGGATCACGACACAGCGCGTGTTCTATGCAGGGCTTCTCGGCGCGGCGGCGGAACGCAGCCTGGGCGGCCATGGCGTCTACGTGTCGCCCACGGGCGCGCCGCTGCGCATCCGCCTTGGCGGTGGTGCATGGCAGAGCGGGGAGCTGCTGGTGGTGCCGCCGCAGGTGCCGCACCAGGTCGCGACCGACCAGCGGCTGATCCTCAACCTTCTCGTCGAATCGGAATCGGTCGACCCTGCACTGCTGCCGGACTTCCTGCAGCATTGCGGACCGGTGGAAGCGCCGCAGTTCGTCCGTCGCGTGCGCGATGCGCATGCGCGCCTGCTCGAGGCTTCCGGCCGCGAGAGCTTCGACGGCTTCGACTTCGACACGCTCTTCTTCGCCCGGCCGCTGGCGCCGCGTCCGCTCGACCCGCGCATCCGTGCCGTGGTCGACCGCATCAACGCCGACCCGGCCTCGCCGACTTCGGCCGAGGAATGCGCAGCCGCGGTCAAGCTGTCGTTCTCGCGCTTCCTGCATCTCTTCAAGCAGGAGACCGGCGTGCCCTTCCGCGCCTTCCGCGCCTGGAAGCGTGCGCGCAGCCTGCTGCGGTACGTGCGGCAAAGCGCCACGCTGACCGATATCGCGCTCGACACCGGCTACCCCGACTCGACCCACTTCAGCCATTCGATCCGGCAGGTCTACGGCTTGCGACCGAGCGACATCCTCGCCGGCTCGCGGCGACTCGCGGTGCATCAATGAGACGCGGGGCCGCGCGCTCCGGGATGCGGGTGAACCCTCTGCGTCGCGCGCGGCGCTCGCCGCTATAAACCGCGAAACCCGCACGAGACCTCCCTTTGCAAATCCTTCAGCTCCTGCTCTCAGGCATCGCACAAGGCTGCATCTACGGCCTGATCGCCCTGGGGTTCGTGCTGATCTACAAGGCCACCGAAACGGTGAGCTTCGCGCAGGGCGAACTCATGATGCTCGGGGCCTTCTGCGCGTTTGCCGGCATGTCGTTGTTCGGTTTGCCGTTCTGGCTGGCCGCGCTGCTGGCGATCGCGGCGATGGTGGCCTTCGGCGTGCTGGTCGAACTGGTCGTGATCCGTCCGATCCTCGGGCAGCCGCAGTTCTCGATCGTGATGCTGACCATCGGCATCGGCTACGTGGCGCGCGGACTCATCACGATGATCCCCGCCATCGGCACCGAGACGCACGCGTTGCCGGTGCCGTACAAGGACCAGATCTGGAAGGTGGGCGAACTCGTCGTCAACGTGGAACAGATGGCGATCATCGTGTCGACGGCGGCGCTGTGCGGCCTGCTGTTCGCGATGTTCCGCTACAGCAAGCTCGGGATCGCGATGCAGGCCTCGTCGCAGAACCAGCTTGCCGCCTACTACATGGGCATACCGGTGAAGCGGCTGAACGGGCTGGTGTGGGGACTGGCTGCGGCGGTCGCGGCCATCGCCGGGATGCTGTTGGCGCCGATCACCTTCGTGCACGCGAACATGGGCTTCATCGGGCTCAAGGCCTTTCCGGCGGCGGTCGTCGGCGGCTTCGGCAGCCTGCCGGGGGCGATCGTCGGCGGGCTGGTCATCGGCATCGTCGAATCGTTCGCGGGTTTCTATCTGCCGGACGGCTTCAAGGACACGGCTCCGTACATCGTGGTGCTGGTGATGCTGATGGTGAAGCCCAACGGTCTGTTTGGCGAGAAGCTGCGGAAGAAGGTATGACCCCCAGGCTCGCGCACTGCGTGTCGCTCTCCACCCCCTTGCAGGGGGCAACCCCGGCGGCCCGGCGAAGCCGGTTCCGCGGGGTTTCTGGAATCGCCCGCGCTGACGTCCTGGTGGAAAGCTGACATGCGCTACATCTTTAAGACCAGCTATGCGCAGGACATCGATCTCGCCAGGCACGGCGGGCATGTGTTCTGGTACAGCCTGCTGGGCGCGGCGTTGATCGTGGCGCCGTGGGCGCTGCCGGAATACTGGTTGGCGCAGCTGACCTTCGTGCTGATCTACGGCATCGTCGGGCTCGGGCTGATGCTGCTGGCGGGGTTCACGGGGCAGTTCTCGATCGGGCATGCGGCCTTTCTTGGCACGGGGGCGTACACGCAAGCGGTGCTGAACAACATGGGGGTGCCGTTTCCGCTCGCGTTGATGGCGGCTGCGGCGCTGTCGGCCGCGGTGGGCGTGGTGGTGGCGCTGCCGGCCTTGCGCGTGAAAGGCATCTACCTGGGTATCGCGACGCTTGCCTTCGGGTTCATCGTCGAGGAGGTGTTCGCGCGGTGGGAGAGCGTGACCGGCGGCAATTCGGGGCTGCATGTGAAGTCGCCAACGCTGCTGGGTCTGGATCTCGGGTCGAGCGAGAGTTTCTATCTTGTGTGCCTGCTGGTCGCGGTGCTGTGCACGCTGGCGATCCTGAACCTGCTGCGCTCGCCGACGGGCCGCGCCTTCGTGGCCATTCGCGACTCGGAGATTTCGGCGCAGAGCATGGGCATCCATCTGGCGCGCTACAAGACGCTGTCGTTCGCGATCTCGGCGGCGCTCGCGGGTCTGGGCGGTGCGCTGTATGCGCACAAGCTGAGCTTCATCTCGCCGGACCAGTTCAGCATTCTCCAGTCGATCGATCTGCTGTTGCTGGTGGTGATCGGCGGCCTGGGCTCGGTGCATGGCGCATTCCTCGGTGCGATCTTCCTGATCGCCATGCCGCAGCTGATTGCGCTGGGAAAGGATTGGCTTCCGCCGGTCGTGGGGCAGGCGCCGGGGCTGCAGGGGCTGGTGTATGGGCTGGTGCTGATCGCGTTCGTGCTGTTCGAGCCGCTGGGGCTGTACGGTCGGTGGCTCAAGATCCGCACGTGGCTGCAGCTGTTTCCGTTCTATCGGAAGGGGCTGTTCAAGCGCCAGAAGTCCTTCACCAAGTCGGACAGACTGAGATGACCCCCAGGCTCGCGCACTTCGTGTCGCTCTCCACCCCCTTTCAGGGGGCAATCCTGGCGGCCCGGCGAAGCCGGTTCCGCGGGATTCCTGGGGTTGGCTGCATCGGGATCACGGGGGAGCGCTGAATGGGCCGCACGGACATCCTGCTTTCGGCCGAGGACCTGAGCGTGCGCTTCGGTGGCGTGCTCGCGGTCAACAAGGTGAGTTTCGATGTGCGGCGCGGCGAGGTGTTCACGCTGATCGGGCCGAACGGCGCGGGCAAGACGACGGTGTTCAACCTCATCAGCCGGATCTACACGCCGACGACGGGCGAGATCACGTGGCATGGCGAGGGTTCGCCGATTGCGTTGACGGAGCAGGCACCGCACGAGATCGCGGCACTGGGCATTGCGCGCACCTTCCAGAACATCGAGTTGTTCGAGCATGCGACCGTGTTGCACAACCTGCTGATCGGGCGCCACACGCATCGCAAGACGGGCTTCTGGAGCGAGGTGTTCTTCACGGCGGCTACGCGCGGGGCGGAGATCGCTGCGCGCGAGAAGGCGGAGCAGGTGATCGATCTCCTGGACCTCCAGCATCACCGCGATTCGATGGTGGCGGGGTTGCCCTATGGCGTGCGCAAGGTGGTCGAGCTGGCGCGTGCGTTGTGCACGGAGCCGAAGCTGCTGCTGCTCGACGAGCCATCGTCGGGTCTCAACGTGGAGGAGACGGCGGACATGGCGTTCTGGATTCAGGACATTCAGCATGAGCTCGGCATCTCTGTGTTGATGGTGGAGCACGACATGTCGCTGGTGTCGAAAGTGTCTGACCGCGTGCTGGCGATGAACATGGGGGAAGCGTTGGCTACCGGGACGCCGCGCGAGGTTCAGTCTGATTTGCGTGTGATCGAGGCTTATCTTGGGACTGTGGATGACGTGAGTAGCTTGCGGAGGGCTGCATAGTGCTTGATGTCTGCTTGTCCCTTGAAGAGTTCCGCCCGGCAGGCGGTGCGGGCTGTGCAACCCCGCTGCGCCGGCCCTTCGGGCTGCCCTGCAGTGCTCGCTTCAGGCGGGGTCCGCGCAAACTCGCTTCGCTCAAACACGCGCGGCCCTTTTTCCGCCTGAAGCTGCGCGCTTCGGCGGCGCAGAGGGGTTGCACAGCCCGCACCGCCTACCGGGCTCCGTGGTTGAGCGACGGATGCGGGCCTCTTGAACGGAGCCGACTCCTGCCGTCACCACGACGGTTGCAGCGGAGGGCTCAACCCGAACGCGTCAGCGGTGGCGGGTGGTGTGCCCTGAGCCGGCCGTTGAGGCACCGCCGAGCAGCGCAGCGGTGCGCGGAAAAAGGGCCGCGCGTGTCTGAGCGAAGCGAGTTTGCGCGGACCCCGCGTACCGTGAGCAGCGCAGGGCAGCCCGAAGGGCCGGTGACGTCGGCCGGCACAGGGCACACCGCCCGCCGCCGCCCCCTTCAACCGTCATTGGAAGGCGTTCAAGCATGAGCGACACAGTCCTCCAGTTGCTGAACGTAGAAAGCGCCTACGGCCCCATCAAGGCCATCCGGGGCGTCAGCCTCAAGGTACGCGCAGGAGAAATCGCCACCGTCCTGGGCTCCAATGGCGCAGGCAAGACAACGATCCTCAAGACCATCTCCGGAATCATCGACCCCCGGAAAGGAAGCATCGAATTCCAGGGCCGCAACATCACCGCCAAGGACCCCGCCTTCATCGTCCAGCAGGGCCTGAGCCACGTCCCCGAAGGCCGCGAAGTGTTCCCGTTGCTCTCGGTCCGCGACAACCTGCTGATGGGCGCCTACACCCGCAAGGACCGCGACGGCGTCGCTCGCGACATCGAGACCGTCTACACCTACTTCCCCATCCTGAAGGAGCGCGCCACGCAGGACGCCGGACTGCTCTCCGGCGGACAGCAACAGATGCTCGCCATCTCTCGCGCCATCATGGCCGCGCCGCATCTCATCCTGCTCGACGAGCCCAGCCTCGGGTTGTCGCCCAAGCTCACCAAGGAAATCTTCGAGATCGTCGTGCGCATCAACCGCGAGCGCGGCACCACCATCCTCCTCGTTGAACAGAACGCCAACATGGCGCTCAATGCCTCCGACTACGGCTACGTCCTCGAGAACGGCCGCATCGTCATGGAAGACACCTGCGACCGCCTGCGCGAGAAAGAGGACATCAAGGAGTTCTACCTCGGCCTCAAGGACGACGGCGTGCGCGGCGAGCGGCGCTGGAAGAAAAAGAAGACCTGGCGATGAAGAACAACGCCATCCACGCAAGGGCACCCGCCGGACTCTGGGACCTGGACCACCTCCAGCCCCGGCTCGACGTCGTGGTCCCTGGCGACACCATTCCCGCCATGTTCTGGAACGCCGTCCGCATGCGCGCCGACAAGGTGTGGATGCGCCAGAAGAAGCTCGGCATCTGGCGAAGCTGGACATGGCAACAGACCGCCAATGCCGTCCGCGAGATCGCCGGCGGCCTGATGGCCATCGGCTTTGCGCCAGGCGAGTGCGCCTCCATCCTGTCGAACACCGTCGTCGAATGGGTGCTGAGCGACCTGGCGGTGCTCAGCTGCGGCGGTGTGTCCAACGGCATCTATCCGACCGATGCCGCGTCCCAGGTGCACTACCTCTGCCACGACTCGCGCACCACCGTGCTCTTCGTCGAGGACGACGAGCAGCTCGACAAGGCGCTCGAAGTGCGCGCCGGCCTGCCGCTGCTGCGCAAGATCATCGTCTTCGACATGGAAGGCCTGCGCGACCTGCGCGAGACCGATGTCATGAGCCTCGATGCTCTCTGTGCGTTGGGCCGCGACTACCTGCAGACCCATTCGAACGAACTGGAGCGCCGCGTCGCCGCCTGCCGCCCGGAAGACCTGGCCATGCTGGTATACACCTCCGGCACCACCGGCAAGCCCAAGGGCGCGATGCACAGCCACCGCGGGCTGGTCTACACCGCACGCGGCCTGAACACGCTAGTCGGGCAGCACGAGGACGACGAACGCATGTGCTTCCTGCCGCTGTGCCACATCGCCGAGCGCATGGGCGGCGAGTACCTCGCGATGTACACCGGGTCGATCCTCAACTTCGTCGAGAACCCGGAGACCGTGCCCGAGAACGTGCGCGAGATCGCACCGACCGTCTTCAACGCCGTGCCGCGCGTGTGGGAGAAGTTCTACTCGGGCGTGATGATCGCGCTCAAGGAAGCGAGTGCGCTGCAACAGGCCGCCTACCGCTGGAGCATCGGCGTCGGCACCACCATTGCCGACCGTGTGCTGGCCGGGCAGCCTGTCGGCGGCATGCTGCGGTTCAAGTTCCGGCTCGCGCGCTGGCTCGCGCTGGACAACGTGCGCAAGCTGATCGGCATCCATCGCTCCCGCTTCCTCGTGACCGGCGCCGCGCCGATCTCGCCCGACCTGGTGCGCTGGTACCTCGCGCTCGGCGTGCCCATGCTCGAAGTCTGGGGCATGACCGAGACCTGCGGCGCATCCACCGGCGTGCCGGCGACACGCATCAAGCCCGGCGCCATCGGGCCGGCCGCGAGCTACAACGAAGTGCGCCTCGACCCGGCCACCGGCGAGATCCTCGTGCGCGGCACCAACGTCTTCATGGGCTATCTCAACCTGCCCGAGAAGACCGCCGAGACCATCGATGCCGACGGCTGGCTGCACACCGGCGATGTCGGCACGGTCGACCAGGACGGGTATTTCCGCATCACCGACCGGATGAAGGACATCATCATCACGGCAGGCGGCAAGAACATCACCCCGAGCGAACTGGAGAACGAACTCAAGTTCAGTCCCTACATCACGGATGCGGTGGTGGTCGGCGATGCCAAGCCCTATCTCACGGTGATCGTCATGATCGACCAGGAGAACGTCGAGAAATTCGCGCAGGACCACGACGTGCCCTTCAGCAACTACCAGAGCCTCACCCGCACGCGGGAGGTGCAGGACCTGATCCAGGCCGAGATCGACCGCGTGAACGCGAAGTTCGCGCGCGTCGAGCAGATCAAGAAGTTCTTCCTGCTCGAGACCCAGCTCAGCGCCGAGGACGAAGAACTGACGCCCACGATGAAGCTCAAGCGCAAGCTGGTGCAGGCCAAGTACGCCGAGCGCATCGAGGCCATGTACGCGTAGCCGATCGATTTCTTAGGTCAACCCAGAGGAGACAGCTGTATGAAGATCAAGACACTCATCCCCCTCGTCGCGGCGTCCGGCCTGGCGTTGGGGTCGGGCCTTGCCGCTGCGCAGCAGCAGGGCGTGAGCAAGGACGAGATCCGGATCGGCACGATCCAGGATCTCTCCGGGCCGCTCGCCGGCTTCGGCAAGCAGTCGCGCAACGGCATGCAGCTCGCGGTGGACGAACTCAACGAGCAGGGCAGCGTCCATGGCCGCAAGCTCAAGCTCTTCGTCGAGGACTCGGGCTATGACCCCAAGAAGGCGGTGCTGGCGGCGCAGAAGCTGGTCAACCAGGACAAGATCTTCATCATGGCCGGCCACATCGGCACGGCGCAGAACATGGCGGCGATGCCCGTGCAGTTCGAGAAGAACGTCGTCAACTTCTTCCCGATCACCGCAGCGCGCGAGATGTACGAGCCGCTCAACAAGCTCAAGTACTCCTTCGCCGCGACCTACTACGACCAGATCCGCCTGGCGCTGCCCAAGATGATCAAGGAGAAGAGCGCCAAGAAGGTCTGCACGATCTACCAGGACGACGAGTTCGGCCTCGAAGTGCAGCGCGGCGCGGAGGCCGGCCTGAAGGCCGCGGGCATGGAACTCACGGAGAAGACGTCGTTCAAGCGCGGCGCGACCGACTTCTCGTCGCAGGTCGCGAAGATGAAGGCCGCCAACTGCGACCTCGTCGTGCTCGGCACCATCATCCGCGAGACCATCGGCACCGTCGGCGAGGCGCGCAAGACGGGTTTCAACCCGACCTTCCTGGGATCGAGCGCCGCCTACACGGACCTGATCCACAAGCTCGGCGGCAAGCCGATGGACGGCATCTACGCCACCATGACCGTGCAGAACCCCTACACGGACGAGCAGTCGCAGCCGCTGCGCTTCTGGGCCAACAAGTACAAAACCAAGTTCAACGAAGACCCGACGGTTTTCTCGGTGTACGGCTACATGATCGTGCAGAGCTTCATCCAGGCGGCGAACAAGGCGGGGCCGACGCTGACCACGGACAGCTTCATCAAGGCCATGGACGCCAGCACTTTCGAGCCCGACATGTTTGGTGCGCCGAAGATGACCTTCAGCGCGACCAAGCGGCTGGGCAACGAGCAGTCGCGTCTCTCGCAGATCGTCGACGGCAAGTGGAAGGTCGTGTCGGACTACGTGGCGCCTTGAAGCGACCCGAAGACGCACCGCAAGCGTTTCAGGCCGCCTGGAACGGCCACGACATGGCGGCGCTCGGGGCGCTGTTCCATGAGGATGCGACCTTCGTGAATCGGTTCGGCCACTACGTGCGCGGCGTCGAGGCGATCGTCGAGCTTCACGCGCCGATCCACGCGACCATCTACAGCGACTCCACGTTGGGCAACGAGTTGATCGATGTCGTCGCGATCAGTGACGACGCGGCAGTGGTGCACTTCTGGAGTCGCCTCACGGCCGGTGCGGCGCATCCGGCGGGGCCGCACGTGGTCGATACGCTGATCCTCGCGGTGCTGACGCGACAGGCCGGTGACTGGCGGATCAAGGCGCTCGAGAACGTCACCTTGACGAATCCCCGGACTGGGGAGGCCGTGTTGAGAGTGGGGCCTGATCGGCGAAAGCTCTGACAAGCGCGCCGACAAGGATCAACCACCCCGTCGCTATACTCCGCCCCGTCATGTCAACAAAAGACGTGATCGGGTTTGGAAGCCCGAAGTAATCCGAGAACGCAAGCCGCAGTCCCGCACAGAGTCTGCGGCTTAGTTGTTCGCGCCACCATTTTTGGCGGCTCGAGCGGGGAGCCGCAAGGTTCGCCGGTTTTCCTTGGATTGCCCGGTCTTCCAACCCGTTCGAGCTGCCGCCCCCGTTTGGAAGCGGGCGCGGCGGTTGTAGCAAACCGCAATCCTAGGAGGCCCACTCTTGGCACACCCTACCTGCGCGCCCGCGCGCCACCCCACAATGCCATCCGCCGGCGAGTCCGCGCCTGACTCGACTCAATCGGATCTCGCCGCCCTATCCAAACAGGCGACCGCCGAGGTCGACGCCGTGCGAGAGGCGCATGTCGCCCTCGCATGCGTCAACAAGGTGCTGCTTCACGCTCCCGGCCTGCTGGGCAATGAGGCACACGTCAGTCGCTTCGAATTGAAAGCGCTTGCATCGCTGGTCAAGTCGGAGGTCGAGCGCCGCCTGCGGGCGGCTCACTCGACCATCGCGGCGATGCAGCGCATCAGTCCGAAACTCGAGCGGAGTCTCACCGAGTTCGTGCTGGATGAATTCGCCGACCAGGAGTTGTCTCGCGAGGCCGCGAGCCGCTTGGCCGAGAAATCGCGCGGCGTCGAGCTGGACATTGACGACCTCTGAGGCCGGTCAGTGCTCGTGCCAACATTTTTGGTGGCTCGAATGGGGAGCCGCAAGGCTCGCCGGTTTCTTCGGATTGCCCGGTCTGTCAACCCGATCGAGCTGCCGCCCTCAAAGCCGGTGTCGAGCGCCGCGTGCAGGCGGCTCACTTAGACCATCGCGTCGACGCGGCGGGGCACTGATCCTGGGCGAGAGCGTCTTTCCTGTTCCTTGATCACTGGCCCGGATCGCGATCCAGGCGCCCAACAAAAAGCCGCCCGAGGGCGGCTTCTTCTTTCGTCCTCTCCTTTCGGGAGAGGGCATCCATCCTCACTCCTCGACGAAAGCCTCTTCCCGCTTCGCCTTGATGGACGGCAGCAGCACGATGCCGAGCAGCAGGCATGCCGCCACGAGCAGGCCCGCTGACAGCGGCCGCGTCACGAACACGCTCCATGTGCCACGCGACAGCAGCAGCGCACGCCGCAGGTTCTCTTCCATCATCGGCCCCAGGATGAAGCCCAGCAGCAGCGGCGCCGGTTCGGTCCTCAGCTTGATGAAGAGATAGCCGATGAAGCCGAAGGCCGCCACCATCCAGATGTCGAAGGTGTTGTTGTTGGTCGAGTACACGCCGATCGCGCAGAACAGCACGATCGCCGGGAACAGGAACTTGTAGGGCACCGTCAGCAGCTTGATCCACATGCCGATCAGCGGCAGGTTCAGGATGATGAGCATCGCGTTGCCAATCCACATCGAGGCGATCAGGCCCCAGAAGAGTTCGGGGTTGCTGGTCATCACCTGCGGGCCGGGCTGGATGTTGTGGATGGTCATCGCGCCCACCATCAGCGCCATCACGGCGTTGGGCGGGATGCCCAGCGTCAACAGCGGGATGAAGGAGGTCTGCGCACCGGCGTTGTTGGCCGACTCGGGCGATGCCACGCCGCGGATGTTGCCCTTGCCGAAGGGCACTTCGCCGGGCCGCATGCGGATTTTCTTTTCCAGCGCGTAGGCCGCGAACGAGGCCAGCAGCGCGCCACCGCCAGGCAGGATGCCGAGGGCCGAGCCCAGCGTGGTGCCGCGCAGGACGGCAGGCGCCATGTTCTTGAAGTCCGCCTTGGTCGGCCACAGGCCCTTGACCTCGGAGGTGAACACTTCGCGCTCTTCGTCCGGCTGGGAGAGGTTGCCGATGATTTCGCCGTAGCCGAACACGCCCATGGCGATCACCACGAAGCCGATGCCGTCGGTGAGTTCAGGGATGTCGAAGCTGAAGCGGGCGACGCCCGAGTTCACGTCGGTGCCGACGATGCCGAGCAGCAGGCCCAGCACGATCATGGCCACGGCCTTGAGCAGCGAACCCGAAGCCAGCACCACGGCGCCGATCAGGCCGAGCACCATCAGCGAGAAGTACTCGGCCGGGCCGAACTTGAAGGCCAGTTCGGTCAGCGGCGGTGCGAAGGCCGCCAGGATCAGCGTGCCGACACAACCCGCGAAGAACGAGCCCAGGCCGGCGGCCGCCAGTGCGGGGCCCGCCCGGCCCTGTCGCGCCATCTGGTAGCCGTCGATACAGGTCACGACCGAGGACGATTCGCCAGGGAGGTTGACCAGAATCGCGGTGGTGGAGCCGCCGTACTGCGCGCCGTAGTAGATGCCGGCCAGCATGATCAGCGCCGACACGGGCGGCAGCGCATAGGTGGCGGGCAGCAGCATCGCGATGGTCGCGACGGGGCCGATGCCCGGCAGCACGCCGATCAGCGTGCCCAGGATGCAACCGATCAGGCAATACAGCAGGTTGGTGAGCGTGAACGCGACGCCGAAGCCGGTCGCGAGGTTGTGAATCAGATCCATGAAGGTCTCCTCAGCCCGAAATGAAGGTGGGCCAGACCTGGATCTGCAACTTGAGCGCCCAGATGAACGCCACGTAGCTGCCTGCCGCCAGGATGGTCGAGAGAACCAGCACGTCGCGCAGCTTGAAATGCTCGCCCGCGAGGCTGGAGATGATCGTGAGTGCGTAGATCGCGATGATCATGCCCATCGCCGGCACGCCGATGCTCGGCAGTCCGCCGAGCAGCACGCCGAAGGCGAGGTTGGCCGCGATGACGAAGAACAGCGGCTTCCAGGCCCACTTGCCGATTGGGTCGCCGTCGACCGTCTCGACCACGAGCGACTGGAACATCACCAGGGCGCCGAGGATCGCCAGCAGGATGCCGAGCATGAGCGGGAAGTAGCCGGGGCCCATGCGGGCGCCGTCGCCGATGTTGTACGTGGTGGCGCCGATGGCGAACGCGGCCCCCACTGTGGTGAACATGACTCCTGAAAAGAAGTCCGCCTGACTCTTGATACGCATTGTCTCGACCCTCGTTGATGAGCCATCGAGGGTCGTCTTCCGTGCCTGACTGCTGGCTGACCTCTACTGTACGGACTTCCACGTACCGGGTTTCCTCGCCCAATGAAAAAGGCTCCCGAAGGAGCCTTTTTGCATCTGTGCTGACGAGGGCTTAGTAGCCGCCGCGGCCACCGCCGCCGCTGCGATTGCCGCCGCCACCGCCGTAGCCGCCGCCACCACCGCCGTAGCCGCCGCCACCGCCGCCGCCGTAACCACCGCCGCCGCCGCTGCGGCCACCGCCGCCGCCGAAGCCGCCGGGCGAACGGGGCTCCATCGGACGGGCTTCATTGACCGTCAGGCTGCGGCCGTCGAGTGCATGGCCGTTCAGGCCTTCGATGGCAGCCAGCGCTTCCGCGTCGGTGCCCATTTCGACAAAGCCGAAGCCCTTGGAGCGACCGCTGTCGCGTTCCATCATGACCTTGGCGCTGGCGACCGAGCCGTACTGGCCGAAGGCCTGCTCGAGGTCGTTGTCGCGGATGGAGTAGGCGAGGTTGCCTACGTAGAGTTTCTTGCCCATGGTGGGACTCCTAATCAAACCTAACAAACAAAGCGATGGAGTCCCAGAATCACAACAAACTAAAAGCGCTGTGGCGCGAAACTGACCGATCACCGGATCACGCGCGGGCAGCAGATGTGACCGCGACGTCCCGGCATTCTCCGTCACTATGGAACTTTTGGGTGAAATGCTTTTAATTTTTGAACCCATTTGTATCTGAATGCGCCGTATTTGCGACGCTAAAGACATTCAGGGCCTTTTTCGCAACGGATTCAGCAGGGCTTTCAGGCCGTTGTGATCGATTTCGTGCATCAGCGCGAGCAGGCGGCCGATTTCTCCCGGGGGAAATCCCTCGCGTGCAAACCAGGTCAGGTAGTTTCCGGGCAGGTCGGCGATCACGCGACCCTTGTATTTGCCGAAGGGCATTTCGCGCGTCACCAGTTTTTCGAGGTCCTCGGGGTTCATGGTGGCTATGCTCCCTCATCTCCGCGACCCCGGCCATTTTCATTCACCGATTCCATCAGGCCCACCTTTTCCATGCCATTCCAATCGCTGGGACTCGATCCTGCCCTCGCGCGCGCCGCCGCTGACAAGGGCTATGTCGCGCCCACGGCCATCCAGCTCGAAGCCATCCCGGCGATCCTGCGGGGACGCGATCTGCTGGGCGCCGCCCGGACCGGCTCCGGTAAGACGGCGGCATTCTCGCTGCCCCTGCTGCAACGGCTGGGGCGCGAGCCCCGGCAATCGCCGCGGCGCCTCCAGGCGCTGATTCTTGTGCCCACCCGCGAACTCGCCGCACAGGTGGGCGAGACGATGCGCAGCCTGGCGCAGCATCTGCCCGCGCCGCCCAAGATCGCCGTCGCGTTCGGCGGCGTGTCGATCAACCCGCAGATGATGGCGCTGCGCGGCGGCGCCGACGTGATGATCGCCACGCCGGGCCGATTGCTCGACCTCATCGACCATCGTGCGCTGCGGCTGTCGACCGTGTCGACGCTCGTGCTCGACGAGGCCGATCGCCTGTTCGACCTCGGCTTTGCGGACGAACTCGGGCGGATCCTGTCCCTGTTGCCGGAACAGCGCCAGAACCTCCTGTTCTCGGCCACCTTCCCGCAGGCCACCCAGTCGCTGGCCGAAGGCCTGCTCCACGATCCGGTGCGCGTCGAGGTGCAGTCCGAAGCGGCCGAGGAGCCCGCGATCCAGCAGCGCGCGATCGAGGTCGACGCCGCGCGACGCACGCAGTTGCTGCGCCAGCTCGTCAAGGACAGCGGCTGGAAGCGCGTGCTGGTGTTCGTCGCCACCAAGCATGCGTCGGAAATCGTGGCCGACAAGCTGCGCAAGGCCGACATCGAAGCCGAGCCCTTCCACGGCGAACTCAGCCAGGGCAAGCGCACGCAGGTGCTCGCCGACTTCAAGTCCTCGCGCGTGCAGGTCGTCATCGCCACCGATCTGGCCGCGCGCGGCATCGACGTGGCCCAGCTGCCCGTGGTGGTGAACTACGACCTGCCGCGTTCGGCCGTCGACTACGTGCACCGCATCGGCCGAACGGGCCGCGCGGGCGCGAGCGGATTGGCCGTGAGTTTCGTCAGCGCGGCGACGGAGGCGCATTTCAGGCTCATCGAAAAGCGCCAGGGCCTCAACGTGCCGCGCGAGCGGGTGGCAGGCTTCGAACCGGTGGAAACGGCAGCGCCGGCGCCCGCCGGCGCCGGCGGCATCAAGGGGAAGCGGCCGAGCAAGAAGGACAAGCTGCGCGCTGCGGCGCGCTGAACGCGGTCACTCCCGCGGCGGCTTTTTCGCGATGCCCATCGTCTTCGCGAGGATGCCCAGCATCACCTCGTCGGCGCCGCCGCCGATCGAGGCCAGGCGGCCATCCCGGTACAGGCGCGACACGCGGTTTTCCCAGGTGAAGCCCATGCCGCCCCAGAACTGCAGGCAAGTGTCGGCCACCTCGCGGGTGAGCCGGCCGCACTTCAGCTTGGCCATCGAGGCCAGCGCGGTCACGTCCTCGCCCTGCACGTGGAGATCGCACGCCCGGTAGGTGAGGGCGCGCAGCGCCTCGACCTCGGTCTTGAGCTCGGCGAGCTTGAACTGCACCCACTGCTGGTCGGCCAGCGTGCCGCCGAAGAGCTTGCGCTGCTGCGCCCATTCGATGGTCTCGGCGATGCAATCGTCGAGCGGCTCCAGCGAACTCGCGGCGCACCACAGGCGCTCCTCCTGGAACTGCTGCATCTGGTAGACGAAGCCCTGGCCTTCCTCGCCGATGCGATAGCGCTGCGGCACGCGGACGTCGTCGAAGTAGATGAGGCCGGTGTCGCTCGAATGCATGCCGATCTTGCGGATCTTCTTCGCCTTCTCGATGCCGGGGCTGTCCATCGGCACGATGACGAGCGACTTGTTGCGATGCACGGGGCCGTCGCCGGTGTTGACCAGCATGCACATCCAGTCGGCTTGCAGGCTGTTGGTGATCCACATCTTCTGGCCGGTGATGAGGTAGTCGTCCCCGTCCTTGCGCGCATGGCTCTTGAGGCCGGCGACGTCGCTGCCCGCGCCGGGTTCGCTGACGCCGATGCAGCCCACTGTCTGGCCCGCGATGGCGGGCGCCAGGAATTCGCGCCGCAGCGCATCGCTGCCGAAGCGCGCCAGGGCGGGAGTGCACATGTCGGTCTGCACGCCGATCGCCATCGGCACGCCGCCGCAGCTCACATGGCCCAGCGCCTCGGCGAGCGCCATCGCGTACGAATAGTCGAGGCCGGATCCTCCGTAGGCCTCCGGCTTGTTGAGCCCCAAGAGTCCCAGCGCGCCCATCCGCCTGAACACGTCGTGCGCCGGAAAGCGCTCCGCGGCTTCCCATTCGTCGACGTGCGGATTGATCTCCTCGTCGATGAAGCGGCGCATCGTCTTCTGGATCTCGAGGTGTTCGTGGGTGTACTGCATGCCTGGTCTCCGGTCGGTCCTTTGTCAGCTTCGCAGACTCTAGGCTCGGCCTGCGAGCCGTGCTTGCGGGAAGTGGCTACACGCGGGCGCATGCCAGCGGATCAGCGCTGCGGGCGAATCCGATACAGGGCGTTGTTGCGATCGGCCGTCATGTAGATCGTGCCATCGCTGCCCACCGCCACGCCGGTTGGCACATAAGGGGGCGGCATGCCAGGCCCGCCTTCCAGTCCGATCGGCAGGTTCTCGGCGACGGTTCGGCGCGTGCCGCTCGCGATGTCGATCTCCACCAATCGCCGCGCGGCGCTCTCCGCGACGATGAAGGTGCCCCATGGCGTCTGCGCCACGCCTTCGGGCATGGCCAGGCCTTCCGCGACCGCGCGCAGCGGGGCGCTGGCATCGAGCGGTATGCGGGTCAGCTTGCCGGCGGCTTCGGTGACGTAGAGCGCGCCGTCCTTGCCCATGATCATCTGCACCGGTCCCGCGAGGCCGCTGGCGATGACTTCCTTCTTCTCGAACTTCGGCCCGCTCGCGCGCGTCACGCTGCCGGTCGCGATCTCGGCGTAGATGACGCTGCCGTCAGGCATCGGGATGGCGTCGACCGGCGCTTTCAGGCCGTGCAACACGCTGGTGGTCTGGAGCGTCTTGCGGTCCACGAGCTGCACCGTGCCCGTGAACCAGGAGGTCAGCGCGAAGTGCGTGGACGACAGGCCGACCGCGAACGGGTATTCGAGCTCCGGATCGCGCTGCATGCGGAAGACGTCGCGCACCGCGCCGCTCGTGGCATCGACCTGGCGGAAGCCGAAGATGTCGGCCACCCACAGGTCGTTGCCGTCGATCTTGAGGCCGGCCGGCACGGCCAGCTTGCCGCCGGTGAGCAGACGCAATTCACCCGTTGCGGGATTGAAGGCCTCGATCGAGTTGTCGGCCATGTTCGACACGTAGATCGTGCCTTCGGGCGCGATCGCGAGGTTGTCGAGCGACGGCTTGAGCTGCTTCGCGACCGTCTTGCGCCCCGTCGCGAGTTCGACGCGCACCAGCTCGCCGCTGCGTGCGTCGACCACCCACAGGTTGCCCTTGCCGTCCAGGTTGGCCGCGGCGGGGATCTTGAAGCCGTCGGCAATCACCGTCATCGCGCCGTTGGCCGGATCGATCTTCACCACCTGGCCCTTGAACCACAGCGGTCCGTAGAGCATGCCGTCCGGCCCGACCTCGAAGCCGTTGAACCCGCCCATGTCCTTCTTGATGAGGCGCGGCGGCTTCTGACCGGCGACGTCGATCTCCCACAGCGCATCGCCCAGGAACACCTGCGAGGCGTAGAGCTTGCCGTTGCGGCGGTCGAAGTCGAGCGAGTTGAGGCCGGGCAGGTCCTTGGCGAGCACGCGCATGGGTGCGCCGTCGCTGTCGCGCGTGCGCAGCATGCCCATCAGGTAGTTGGTCCACGCCAGCTCGCCCCTGGGGCCGACCGCGATGTCGTCGGCCTGGCCTTCCACGCTCTTGATGAGCACACGGGCGGCGCCGGTCTGCCGGTCGACCTCCCACAGGCTGTTGCCGACCACGGAGCCGGCGAGAAGACGGCCCTGCCGGTCGATCGCAAGCCCGTGCACGCCGGAGAAGGACGAAGGCGCCACGATGGCTTCAGGCGGCGCCCAGGCGCCCGGTCGCGTGGGGGGCGCAGTGGTGCAGGCGCCCAGCAGGAATGCCGACGCCAGCAAGGCGCCACCGAAGATCCGCTTCATGTTGTCTCCTCGTTGTGAAAGTCGCCGATGCAGTCTAGGAGCCGAGCCCCGGTTTGCAGTCACGCGCGGGACAAGCGCGGCCTCAGGCCCGAAAGCGCTTCCGCGTCACCCCGAGCGCAAGCCAGTACGCGGCAACGGTGTACACCACCAGCACCAGCGCGTGCCGCCACCAGTCAGGCGGCCATTGGTCCATGAACAGCGGCCGCACCAGCGCCACCGCATTGGTCAGCGGCAGCCACGCGGAAACCGCGCGCACCACGCCCGGCAACTGATCGAGCGGGAAGAACACGCCCGACAGGAACATCATCGGCGTCATGAAGAGCGTGAAGTAGTAGGTGAAGAAGTCGTAGCCCTTCGCCAGCGCGTTGAAGATCAGCGCGATGCACGAGAAGGTGATGCCGACGCCCACCAGCACGAACCACGCGATGAAGAGCTTCGGCGTGTGGCTGATGCCGAGCCCGAGCATCACGAACAGGATCGCGGTGGTCGTGAAGATCGCCTTGAAGCCCGCCCAGAGCATCTCCGCCAGCACCACGTCGTCGAGCCCGACCGGTGCGTTCATGATGCCGTCCCAGGTCTTCTGCACGTGCATGCGCGAGAAGGCCGAATACAGCGCCTCGAAGGAGGCCGCATTCATCGCGCTCATGCAGACCGAGCCGCTCGCGAGGAAGAGGATGTAGGGCACGCTGGTGCCGTCGACCTGCACCTCGCCCACCAGCGCGCCCATGCCGTAGCCGAAGGCCACGAGCCAGATCAGCGGCTCCGCGATGTTGCCGATCAGGCTCGGGATCGCGAGCTTGCGCCACACCAGCAGGTTGCGCAAGAACACAGGCCACCAGCGCATCGAGAGTTCGGGCGGGCGCCAGACCGAGCGCGTCGGTAGTGCGGCAGACGAAGAAGCCAGGCTCGACATGTGATTCAACCGTCCTCTCTGATCTGGCGGCCCGTGAGTTTGAGGAACAGGTCCTCCAGGTTGGCCGGGCGATGGAAGGTGCGCAAACCGCTGCGGTCACCCAGCGCCGCCATCAGCCCGCGCGCATCCTGCGTGTAGAAGAACACCGTCTCGCCGCTGACCTCCACGCGCGCGGCAAAGTCCTTCAGCGGCGACTGCGCCAGTTCGAGCGCACCGTTGCCGTAGAGCTCGACCACGTCGGGCTCCAGGTACTCGGCAATCAGGTCGCGCGGGCGGCCTTCGGCGATCTTGCGGCCGTGGTCCAGCACCAGCAGGCGCGAGCACAGGCGCTCGGCCTCGTCCATGAAGTGCGTCGTCAGCAGGATCGACTTGCCCTGTTGCAGCAGCACCTGCAGCCGTTCCCACATGAGATGCCGGGCCTGCGGATCGAGCCCGGTGGTGGGTTCGTCGAGCATCAGCAGCTTCGGGTCGTTGACCAGCGCACGCGCGAGCGAGAGCCGCCGCCGCATGCCGCCGGAGAGTTCACCGGGCTTGGCGTCGGCCTTGTGCGAGAGCGCCGCGAACTCCAGCAGTTGCGGAATGCGCGGCGCGATCTCGGCGCGGCGCATGCCGAAGTAGCGCGCATACACCATCAGGTTCTCCGCGCAGGAGAAGTCGGGGTCGAGCGTGTCGAACTGGCTCACCACGCCGAGCTGCGCCTTGATGGCGCGCGCATCGTGCGGCATCGAGAGACCGCCCAGCGCCTCGATCGTCCCGCCGTCGGGCGTGGTCAGGCCGAGGCACATCCGGATGGTGGTGGTCTTGCCGGCCCCATTGGGCCCGATCACGCCGAGGCATTCGCCCGGCGCGATCTCGAAGGACAAGTCATCGACCACGGTGGTGTCACCGTAGCGCTTGTGAAGATGGCTGGCGTGAAGGAGGGGCGCGCTCACCAAACCATTGTGGCGCATGAGAACGAAGGGCCAGGAACCCCGCGGAACCGGCTCAGCCGGGCCGCAGGGGTTGCCCCCGGACGGGGGTGGAGAGCGACACGAAGTGCGCGAGCCCGGGGGCGATCTAAACCTCCAATCCGGCGAACTCGGCCTTCATCCAGTCGATGAAGGCACGCGTGCGGGCAGGCAGCAAGCGAGCGTGCGGATAGATCACGCTCACCGGCCGCGGCGGAAGCTCGAAGGCATTGAGCACGATCGCGAGCCGCCCCTGCGCCACCAGCGGCAGCACCTGGTAGGAGAAGAACATGCCGAATCCCATGCCCGCCGCGCAAGCCTCGACGGCCGGTGCGATGTGGTTGAACTCCAGGTTGCCCCGCGGCGCGATCGCAAGAGGACGGCCCTGGTCGCGGAAGTGCCAGTGCGGCGTGCCGCCGGGATGGATGCGCACGCAGTTGACATCGAGCAGTTCGCGCGGATGCCGCGGCGTGCCGTGCGCCCGCAGAAAGCCAGGGCTCGCCACCACCACGCGGCGGATGCTGCCGAGCTGCTGGGCGACCAACGACGAGTCGTCCAGCGCACCGATGCGGATGCCCACGTCGATGCCTTCTTCCAGCAGGTTCACGTTGCGGTCGTGCAGCAGCACGCTGCAGCGCATCTTGTCGTGACGCTGGAGAAACCTGACGATCGCCGGCGACACGTACATGTGGCCGAACAGCACGGGCGCGGTGACGGTGAGTTGCCCCGCGGGCTCGGCTGCATCGGCGGTGAGCGCCCGGTCCGCGGCGTCGGCCGCCGCCAGCACCTCGCGTGCGCTCCGCAGATAGCTGCGACCCTCCTCGGTGAGCGAGATTCGCCGGGTGGTGCGATGGAACAGCCGAACGCCCAGGTGGGCCTCGAGTGCGGCGAGCGAGCGCACCACCGCCGGGAGCGAGGTGTCGAGCGCGTCGGCCGCTTTCGTGAGGCTGCCCTGGTCGGCGATCTGCACGAAGGTCTGCATGGCTTTAAGGCGATCCATCCGGCGATTAAACCGGAAAACGCAGGAGTCCACTGCATTCGAAGCCATTACTTCATCGGCGGCATGTCACGAGAATCGGGCATTGCCCACAACGCAGCAGGAGATTCGCATGACAGCCGTCCGCCCCGCGCAACCCATCAAGGTCTACAGCTCGTCCATCTCCGGTCACTCGCACCGGGTCAGGCTCTTCTTGTCCCTCCTCGGCCTGCCCTTCGAAACCGCGGAGACCGATCTGGGCGCCGGGGAGCACCGCACGCCGGAATTCCTGCGCCGCAATGCCTTCGGCCAGGTGCCGGTGATCGAGGACGGCGACACGGTCCTGGCCGATTCGAACGCGATCCTGGTCTATCTGAACGAACGCTACGCCGACGACCCTTCGCGCTGGTACCCGCGTGATCCCGTTGGCGCGGCGCAGGTGCAGCGCTGGCTGTCGGTGGCCGCCGGGCAGCTTGCATCGGGCCCCTCGGTGGCACGTGTCATCGTGCTCTTCAAGCAGGCGCGCGATGCAACCGATGTCATCGCACGCACCCATGACCTCCTGCGCGTCATGGAGGGCGAGCTGTCGCAACGTCCGTTCCTCGCCGGCTCGTCGGCCACGCTGGCCGACATTGCCAACTACACCTATGTGGCGCACGCGCCGGAGGGGAATGTCTCGCTCGAGGCCTATCCCCGCGTGCGCGAATGGCTGGCTCGCGTCGAGGCGCTGCCGGGCTTCGTGCCGATGGCACCTTCGTGCATCGGGCTTGCAGCATGAATGCCTCCAACGCCTTGGCATCGCCCTGGCATGAGGGCGAACTCGCCATGCAGTCGCTCGCGGGCGTCCGCGAGCGCATGGCGATGATCGGGCCGCGCGTGATCCGCGACTACATGCCGGACCAGCACCGCCTCTTCTTTGCGCAGCTGCCCTTCCTTGTCGCGGGCGGTCTCGATGCAACGAACCAGCCCTGGGCAAGCGTGCTGGCGGCGCCACCCGGCTTTGCGCACTCGCCCGACGAGCACTATCTGCGAATCGATGCTCGCCCGCCGGCCGAGGATCCGTTCGCGGCGGCGCTCCGCCCCGGTGCACCGATCGGGCTCCTCGGCATCGAACCGCAAACGGGGCGTCGCAACCGGATGAATGGCGTGATCGACCAGGACGACGCGCGCGGTTTCTCGGTCGAGGTCCAGCAGAGCTTCGGCAATTGCCCGAAGTACATCCAGGCGCGCGAACCGGTCTTCGTGGGCGCTGTTCAGGCGACGTCGAGCGCCCGGCGCAGCGATCGGCTGGACGACGCGGCACGGCGGATGGTGAGCAATGCCGACACCTTCTTTATCGCCACGGCGCATCCCGCGGCTGGTGACGCCGCCACGGCGCACGGTGTCGACGTTTCGCATCGAGGCGGCCGGCCGGGTTTCGTGCGCGTGACGGGCGATGGCACGCTGACCGTGCCGGATTTTGTCGGCAACTCGTTCTTCGCGACGTTGGGCAACATTGCCGTGTACCCGCGTGCGGGGCTGCTGTTCATCGATTTCGAAACCGGCGACCTGCTCCAACTCGCGGTAACGGCCGAAACGATCTGGGACGGGCCCGAAGTCGCCGCGTTCGCCGGTGCGGAGCGCCTGCTGCGAATGCAGGTCGTGTCCGCCATCCACAGGCCGGCGGCGCTCCCGCTGCGCTGGAGCCCCGCGGAACTGTCGCCATTCCTCCTGGCGACCGGGCGCTGGCCCGCGGTCAATGGAAGGTCGGAATCCGCGCATTGACGGACGGCCGATAGCCCCAGCCGCGTTCCAGCAGTGCGTCGGTGGCGATGCCACGCGAGAGGAGCGCTTGGAGGCCGGCCGCCGCAACGGTGCAGGCCAGCGCCTGCCCGGGACAGGCGTGCGAGCCATGGCCGAAGCCCAGCGTGCGGCGCTCGGCACGCATCAGCTCGAAGGTCGCCGGCGCCGGGTTGAGCGAGGGATCGCGGTTGGCGGCACCGAGGACCAGCAGCACGACATCGCCCGGTGCGAGTTCGGTCTCGGCGATGGCCGTAGAGCGCGCGACGAAGCGGCGCGTGTTCTGGATCGATGGATCGTGCCGGGCCACTTCGTCCACCAGCGCAGGCAGCAGCTCCCAGTGCGAGTCGAGCCGTCGGCGCAGCGCCGGTTCGCGCGCCAGCGCCACCAGGCTGTTGCCCAGGAGGCCGGCGGTGGCTTCGCAGGTCTGCGACAGCAGGCCGACGAGATTCGCCAGCAGTGCGCGCGAGCGATCGGCAGGCGCCTGCGCCTGCACCGCCGCTAGCAGAGTGCCGTGGCGCCCGGGGCGGAAAGCGATCAGTTCCTCGAAGCGCGCCATCAGGGCGGAAGCGGCGTCGCTCGCTTCATCAAGTTGGGCGGCGGTCGACAAAGGGGACAGACAGGCCACGAAGTCGCGCATCCACTCAGATATGCGCGGCAACTCGTCGTCCACGAAACCGAGCAGATGGGCAACGCAGCGCACCGGCAACGCAAGGCAGGTGTCTGACAGCGAATCGACCGACATGCTCCCGGCGACCTCCAGCGCAGCGGCGTGCGCGACGCGGAGATCGAGTCCTGCAAGCGCGCCTTGCAGGATCGGTTTGTGAGCCGCATGCGGCGCCCCGTCGTTCATGCGAACAAGCCGGCCGAACACTTCACCGACGGGCGTGCCGACGATGGCGGCCGGGACGGGTTCCAACGGAGGGCGTACGCGCAGCGCGTCGTTCGCCAGCGCGTCGCGCACGACGTCCGCGCGGCTGGCGACCCACACGCGCAGGCGCTCGTCGCGAACCAGTGCCGGGCCATTGCGCAATGCCGCGTACCAGGGATAGGGATTGCAATGCGTCACAGCGGCGACCGCATCGACCGGTGGATCCATGTGTTTCATGCCGCCAGTCTGGTGCTTCTCCAACACGCACACTTCGTTTACCATCGAAGTATGGATGCACCAACCGCTGACACCCACCTCGCACGCGTGGCCGGCGCGATTGCGGAACCCGCGCGCGCCCGCATGCTCTGCTGCCTGCTCGACGGACACGCCCGCACCGCCACGGAACTGGCCGCGGTCGCCGAAGTCGCCGCCTCGACCGCCAGCGCACATCTCGCGCGCCTCAAGGAACAGCGACTCGTCGACGCCGTCGCGCAGGGCAAGCACCGCTACTTCCGCCTCGCCGGCAGCGAAGTCGCCGCCGCGCTCGAAGGCCTGCTGGTGGTCGCCGGTGCCCCACGCAGCGAATTCCGCCCCAACACCCCGAGCCGCCTGCGCTCCGCGCGCACCTGCTACGACCACATGGCCGGCACCGCCGGTGTCGCGCTGCATGACCGATTGCATGCACAAGGCTGGCTTCAGGAAGTGTCGGAGGGCGAATACGACCTCACGCCCGAGGGCGCCGTCGCACTCGAAAGCCTGGGCATCGATGTGGAGGATGCCCGCAACACACGCCGCCGTTTTGCCTGCGCATGCCTCGACTGGAGCGAACGCCGACCGCACCTCGGCGGCGCACTCGGCGCCGCGTGGTTGCAACTCTCCCTACGCCGCGGCTGGGTAAAGCAAGACCTGGACGGTCGGGCGCTCGCACTGACACCCAAAGCGCAGCGAGAAATGCCCGAGCTCTTCAACGCGTAAGCCCCACGGAACCGGCTCAGCCGGTCCGTAGGGGTTGCCCCCGGAAGGGGGTGCAGAGCCACACGAAGTGGGCGAGGCTGGGGGAGAGCCTACTGAAACGCGACTTCGGCAAAACTGCGGAGCTTGCGGCTGTGGAGACGGCTCGAGCCTTCCTGCCGCAGGATCTCGATCGCGGCCATGCCGATGCGCAGGTGCTGCTCGACGCGCTCGCGATAGAACTGGTTCGCCATGCCGGGCAGCTTGATCTCCCCGTGCAGCGGCTTGTCGCTCACGCACAGCAGGGTGCCGTAGGGCACGCGGAAGCGGAAGCCGTTGGCGGCGATGGTGGCGCTCTCCATGTCCAGGGCGACGGCACGGCTCTGGCTGAAGCGCCGCTGCGGCTGGTTGCCCGGCAGCAGTTCCCAGTTGCGGTTGTCGGTGCTGGCGACGGTGCCCGTGCGCATGATCTTCTTGAGTTCCGTGCCTTGCGTGCCCGTGACTTCGGCCACCGCCTTTTCGAGCGCGAGCTGGATCTCCGACAGGGCCGGGATCGGCACCCACAGCGGAAGCTCCTCGTCCAGCACGTGGTCCTCGCGCACATAGGCATGTGCCAGCACGTAGTCGCCGAGCTGCTGCCCCTGCCGCAAGCCAGCGCAGTGGCCGAGCATCATCCAGGCATGGGGCCGCAGCACCGCGACGTGGTCGGTGATGGTCTTCGCATTGGCCGGGCCGACGCCGATGTTGACCATGGTGATGCCCGTGCAGTCCTCGCGAACCAGGTGATACGCCGGCATCTGCGGCAGGCGCGGCGGCGGCGTGCCCTGCGTGCCGTCGAGCAGTTCGCCGTACAACTCGCTCGACCCCGCGGCCAGCCCACGCCGTCGGGTCACGACGTTGCCCGGCTCGATGAAGGCGATGTACTCGCTGTTCTCGTCCGTCATCGCCTCGTGCCCGAGCCGCACGAATTCGTCGATGTAGAACTGGTAATTGGTGAACAGCACGAAGTTCTGAAACCACTCCGGCGCCGTGCCGCTGTAGTGCCGCAGCCGGTGCAGCGAATAGTCGACCCGCGCCGCGGTGAACAACGACAGCGGCTGCGCCTCGCCCGGCTTGGCCTCGAAGGTGCCATTGGCAATGCCGTCGTCCATCGCCCCGAGATCGGGCAGGTCGAACACATCGCGCATCAACGCGCGCCGCTCCGCCGACATCGTGCCTTCGATGTGATCGTTCTCGGCAAACGAGAAGTGAATCGGAATCGGCTGCGTGCTGGTCCCGATCTCCAGCTCGACCCGATGATTCTCAAGCAGCAGCCTGAACTGCTCGCGGTAGTACCGCAGAAACAGATCCGGCCGCGTCAGCGTTGTCTCATACCGCCCCGGCCCCGAAACGAACCCGTAGCTCAACCCCGCATTGGCAACCGGCGTGCTCCGCGAAACCGTGTGCGTGTGCACCCGCACGAACGGATAACACGCCCGGACCCGGCCCGGCAGGCTTTCCCCGGCCACAAACCGCTGCATCGCTTCCCGAAGGTGCTGCAACCCCCCGTTGTAGATCAGTCGAACCTGCTCCAGGGCAGCATCAGGATCCGTAAATCGGGCGGGCGCAATAAAGGCGGGCATGTAAGGCATAAGCCATTGTGGCGCACCCACCGTTGCCCCAATAAGACGACCCGAAGACGGCCGGCGAAGCCCGGCCGCATTCGTGAAACACCGCGGATCCGGCTCCGCCGGTCCGCCGGTGTTGCCCCCGGCAGGGGGTAGGCGGCTACACGAAGTGAGCAAGCCTGGGGGCGAGCCAGGTCACGGCATGGGTTCGCGCATCGTCACAAACTCCTCCGCCACCGTCGGATGGATCCCGATGGTCCCGTCGAAGTCCGCCTTCGTCGCCCCGCAGCGCATCGCGACCGCAAAGCCCTGCACGATCTCGCCCGCATCGGGCCCCACCATGTGCAGGCCGACCACGCGGTCGCTGGCCTTGTCGACGATCAGTTTCATGAACGTGCGTTCCTTGCTCTCCGACAGCGTGTGGCGCAGCGCGCGGAACTCGCTCGAAAAGATCGTGACCTTGCCCAGCTTCATGCGCGCCTCGGCCTCGGTGTAGCCGCAGGTACCGATGTTCGGATGGGTGAACACGGCGGTTGGCGTGTACTGGTAGTCGAGCTGCTTCTTGCCCTTGCCGAAGAGCGTGTCGACCACCACCATGGCCTCGGCCAGCGCCACGGGCGTGAGCTGCTGCCGGGTGGAGACATCCCCTACTGCGAAGATCGAGGGCACCGAGCTGCGGTAGTGCGCGTCGACGATCACGCCGCCCCGCGCGTCCAGTTCCACGCCCGCGGCTTCGAGGCCCATGCCTTCGGTATTGGGAACGCGGCCGGTCGCGAAGAGGATGGTGTCGGCCTCGACGCGCTGGCCGCGCGAGAGCAGGGCGCACAGGCCGCTCTCCAGGCGCGTCACCATGCTGATTTCCGCATTGAACCGGATGTCGATGCCGGTGCGCGTCATTTCCCTGGCGACGAACTGGCGAACGTCCTCGTCGAACTCGTTCAACAGGTGCGCGCTTCGCTGCACCTGCGTGACCTTCGCGCCCAGTCCGTTGAAGATCGATGCGAACTCGCAGGCGATGTAGCCGCCGCCGACCACCAGCAAGCGCTTCGGAAACGGATCGAGATCGAACATCGCGTCGGAGACGATGCCGAGTTCGCGACCGGCGATCTCGGGCACGAAGGGCATGCCGCCCGTCGCGATAAGCACGTGCTGCGCGGTGAAGTGCTTCTCGCCGACCTGCACGCAATGCGCGTCCCTGAGTTGCGCCCACCCCTGGATGAGCTGGACGCCCGCGCCCTCGAGCAGGCTCTGGTAGACGCCGTTGAGCCGCGTGATCTCGCGCGCCCGGTTGGCCTTGAGGCGCGCCCAGTCGAAGCGGGGCTCGCCGACCTGCCACCCGAATCCCGCGGCTTCCTCGAAGGATTCCGCATAGCTGGCTGCGTAGCTGTAGAGCTTCTTGGGAATGCAGCCGACGTTGACGCAGGTGCCGCCGAGCTCGGCGCACTCGGCCAGCCCGACGCGTGCGCCGCGCTGGGCCGCCATGCGCGCCGCCCGCACCCCGCCGCTTCCGCCGCCGATCACGAAAAGGTCGAAGTCGAATGTGCGCATGGGAACTCCTTCGCGCCGACTGTAGCCGGCGGGAGGAGAAGCCGCTGCGCGCGGAACCCTACGGCCGATCAGGCTGCTGGTTCGGATCCCGCTGTCCCGGGATGCCGCCGCGCTGCGGCATCCGCGCATCGGCCGCGCGCTGCTGTTGCGCCTGCATCATGCGTTGCTGCACCTCCTGCGCCTGCCGGGCCGCCTGCTGCTGCTGCATCTGCTGGGCCTGCAGCATCTGTTGCTGCTGTGCCTGCATCTGCTGTTGCGCCTGCATTTGCTGCTGGGCGCGCAAGGCCTGTTGCTGCTGCATTTGCTGCATCTGTTGCGCCTGGGCCTGGGCGGCGCGTTGCTGCATTTCCTGTTGCTGGCGCATGGCCTGCTGCTGTTGCTGCTGCAACTGCTGCCCTTGTTGAGCCTGCGCTGCCTGGGCCGCCGCACGCTGCTGCATTTCCTGCTGCTGTCGCTGCGCCTGCATCTGGACTTGCTGTGCCTGCTGTGCCTGTTGAGCTTGCGCGGCCTGGGCCGCCGCACGTTGCTGGATTTCCTGCTGCTGCCGCTGCGCCTGCATCTGCAGTTGCTGCGCATGTTGAACCTGCGCCGCCTGGGCCGCCGCGCGCTGCTGGACCTCCTGCTGCTGGCGTTGAGCTTGCTGGAATTGCTGCGCCTGTTGCGCCTGTTGCGCCTGCATCGCCTGGGCCGCGGCGCGTTGCTGGACTTCCTGCTGCTGCCGCTGCGCCTGCTGGAGTTGCTGTGCCTGTTGTACCTGGGCGGCAGCGCGCTGCTGAACTTCCTGTTGCTGGCGTTGGACCTGCTGGAACTGCTGCGCCTGCTGGGCTTGCACGGCCTGGCCCATGGCGCGCTGCTGGGCTTCGAACTGTTGCCGCTGCCCTTGCTGCATCTGCTGCTGCGCTTGTTGCATCTGCTGGACCTGTTGAAACTGCCGGGCCTGCAACGCGGCCGGCGGGAGCATGGCCGCAGGCCGACCGAATGCAGCGCGGCCTTGATCGCCGCGCAGCGGGATCGGTGCACCCATGCCGACCGGCACGCTCCCGATCCGGTCCGGCGGCACGCGGATGACGTCGCGCCTTGCAATCGGACCGCGGCCGAAGAGATCAGTCGGGACGACGGTGACGGCGCCGGGCATCAGCGCGTTGGCATAGCCGGTGCGTCCGCCTCGTCGTTGCATCGCGGCGGCGCGGTTGGCCTCGTCGATGTAGCGCTGGCTGGCCTGGTAACCCGGACGCCACGTCTCGCCGGGAGCGAGCGGGAACCAGCCCACGCCGTGCCGGCCGCCCGGAATCAGGTTGGGGTTCGCGCCGCCGCCGACGAAGCCGACGACCGCGGGCGAGTAGATCGGCCGTGCGTGCGGCCGACCGGGCACCCAGCCCCAGCGCGGGCCGATGCGCGCCCAGCGTCCATAGTGCGCTGGCGCAAAGCCCCAGGGCGCGGCATCGATCCACGTCCAGCCCCACGGGGCGACGTCGACCCATTGGCCGTCCTGGTAGGGCGCCCATTCGGCATCGACACCGCGGGGGTACCAGACGTTGCCGTAGTTGGGATCGTTCTGCCAGTCGCCGTACGCGTCGAGCTGCTGGTAGCCGACCACGTCGCGCGAGACGTAGCGTGCGGAAACCGATTGGTCTTCGACGCGGTCACGCTCCGCGACCCAGCGATCGAATTCGCCGGCCGGACGAACGGGCGCGCCGTTCGCCGCCGCGAGATTCCGGCCGGATGTCGTGATCTGCTGGTTCGCCCCCAACGGCATGGTTTCGCCGCCTTCGCCGTACAGCGTGACGTTGCCGGCCGCGACCGCGACCCGCGTCGTGCCCTGGGCCGCATCCGTCTCGATGCGGTAGTCGCCCGGCGCATCGATGACGACGGCGAGGTTGCCTGTATCGACCTCAAAGCGCTGGCCGGCGAGTGCTTCACGCACGCGCACCTGCACGCTGCCTTGCGAGGCGGTGATGCGTGCGGTGTCGTCGTCGATCTCGGACAGTGTGATGCTGGTCTGGTCGTCGAGCCGGATCGCGGAGGAGCCGACGTACAACTCGGCGCGCGCGTTGCGATCCGTCCAGAGCCGGTCGCCGGTGGTGAGCGGCCGGTTCGGCACGACCTCGTACCAGCTGTCCTCGCCGGCCGGCGAGAAGCTCACCGCGCCCTGGTGGAAGTTGAGCCGGCCGACGCGGCCCGGCGGGTCCTGCTGGGCGGCGGCCTGCAGCCCTGTCAGGAGCAGCGCGAAACCCAACAGCCAGGCGGCCGCGCGGCCGGGGAGCGGGGACTTGCCTTGTCTCATGGTTGTTCCTTCGTCATGTCGGATACAACGCGCAACGAGGGTTCCGCGCTGGCATCCGCCTTGCAAAGCAAGGCAAATATCTCGCGTGGGAGGCAACGACGTGTAAGCCCGGCGCTTGCGCCGGTGTGGGCCGCCTACTGAACGGTGGCGGGGGCCGGATTCGCGTGCAGGAGGAAGAAGCGCAACATCTCGGCGCTGGCATCCGGTCCCGACGGGTCGGTATACGAGCCCTGAGGACTGCCGCCGGCCCAGGCATGGCCGGCGCCGTGCAGCACCCAGTGCTCGATGACCGGGTGGCCTTCGGCACCTCCGTAGGTACGGCGGGTGAAGGCGCGGCCGCGGGCCGATGTGCCGCTGGCTTCCTGCACGTTGGGCGCGACACCGTCCGCCCGCCCCGCGAGCACGGCCGCCACCACCTGGTCGCCGTTGCGGGGATGGACCGTGGCGTCGGCATCGCCGTGGAAGACGATGGTCGGCGGTGTCGGGCCGGGTGTCGCGCCCTTGGTGTGGCCGCTGTTCATTGCCGCCAGTGCGGACATCAGGTCGCTCGCCGAACCGCTCGGAAGCCCCGAGTGGACACCCACCGCGGCGAAGAGGTCGGGGTGGGTGCGCCCGAGGATGTCCGCCATCGCGCCCCCGGCGGACAACCCCGCGACGTAGACGCGGGTCGGGTCGACCGCCTGGCCGGCGATGACCGATTGCGTGAGCGCCGCCAGTAGGGCCGGTTCGCCCCGATCGCGCTGCTGGTGCTGCGACTTGAACCAGTTCCAGCATTTCGACGAATTGGCGTGCTGCGTCTGCGCCGGGTAGAGCACCAGAAAGCCGTGCTCGCGCGCCAGCCGGTTCATCTGCGTACCTGCCGCGAAGTCCTCCGGATGCTGGGTGCAGCCATGGAGCATCAGCAGCAGCGGACGCGGCGTGCCCGCGCCCTTCGCCGGTACGAAGAGCTTGTAGGCGATGGAGCGGTGCTGGTGGGCAAAGAGGCCGTCGATCCACTGCTCCTCTGTACCGGTTTCCGTTTTCGTCGCAGGCGACGGGGCGGCGGGGACGACGGGTGCGTAAGGGGACTCCACCTCCGCGGGCGCCGGTTCGACGAATTGCGATTCGACGTCGATGACCAGCGTGTCCTCGTTGGCCGCGCGGGTTGGCGGTGGCGAGGCCTCGCCAGGGCGTGCCGCGGCAGCTTGCGCAGCGGCAGATCGGCCCAGCGCACGCTGGATCGCCCGCGTCGCTTCCTGCAGGTTGCCGGACTGCGTCAGGCGGGTGGCCCGGCGCATCAGTCGTTCAAAAAGGGGGTTCATCGTGGCCTTGGGTTGTATGGAAGGGAGCTGGAAACTTGAACTGCTCAATGGACCCGGTCGGCCAGGGCAGCCTTGACGGCGGGGCTCGCGTGCAGGGCACCGAGCACGGTGATCGATCCGATGGTCTCGAGCGCGAGCTCGGGCGTCACGTCCGCCGCGATGCTGGCAAGGCCGAGCACCCGGATCTCGAGCTTCTCGCCGGCGCGGCGGACCGCTTCGAGATCGGCGACGCTGAATTGCTGCAAGCCGAGCACCAGCATCTTGCGGGCCACCACCTGCTTCAGCGCCTCGCCGTGGGCGGTGAGCTGGTTGCGGATGGCGGTCCGGATGAAGTCGGTCCGGTTGGAATAGAAGCCTTCGGCAACCATCAGGTCGATGTGCCCGAGGTCGACGTAGCCCAGGTTGATGGTGATCTTCTCGGCGTCGGGCAGCCGGGTCCGCAGGGCCGGTGGTGCATGTTCGGTTTGCATGGCGCCATCCTATCACCATCCAGCTGGATGGTGTGGGGATGTTTTCAGGAGGGTTTATACATTTCTGACGATCCTGCTGCTTTGCGCCGGAGGGTCTTCATGAACTGGGAGAATCGAATGCAGGAATTCACAACCCGTACCGAGGAATGCAGATGAGCCACCCGAACGCCCCCGCCCAGGACAGACTCGGCGTGAAACCGGCCGCAGGCTATGCCGGCGACGTCACACCGGAGCAGGCCGCACTCTGGATGACGAGCGGGGAAGCCGTGCTGGTCGACGTGCGCAGCGATGCAGAACGTGAATGGGTCGGCTATGTCCCCGGCGCCGTCGGCCTCGCGTGGAAGCAATGGCCCGGAATGGCCTTCAACCCGAACTTCGACGAGGGCCTGCGCGCCGCAGTCCCCGCCGGAAAAAAAGCAGTCCTGCTCTGCCGCAGCGGCGTCCGCTCCGTCTCCGCAGCCAAGCACGCCACAGAACTAGGCATCGAGGCCTACAACATCCTCGAAGGCTTCGAAGGCGACACCGACGACCAGGGCCACCGCGGCCAAAAAGGCGGCTGGCGCCTCCGCGGCCTCCCCTGGAAGCAAAAATAAAAAAGGCCCCAAGGGGCCTTTTCCTTTCAAGAAACACCGTGGAACCGGCTCCGCCGGTCCACCGGTGTTGCCCCCGGTCAGGGGGTAGGCGAAGCGACACGAAGTGCGCGCAGCCTGGGGGCGAGTCAGAGCTTGGGGATGCGGAGCTTCTGGCCCGGATAGATCTTGTCCGGATGGCTCAGCATCGGCTTGTTGGCCTCGAAGATCGCGTTGTACTTGTTGGCGTCGCCGTAGTACTTCTTCGAGATGGCCGAGAGCGTGTCACCGCGAACAACGTCGTGGTATTGCGCCGGATCTGCGGCAGGCGCGACCAGGTTGTTGTCCACCTGCGTCACGTTGGCAACGTTGCCGGCCGCGAGCGATGCTTTCTCGCTGGCTTCCTGCGACGGCGCATTGCCGGACAGCGTGACCACGCCGCTGCTGGCGACGTACGTCACCGCCAGGTCCGTGAGTCCGAGGTTCTGGGTTTCGATGTAGGTCTTGATGGCGTCGGCCGCCACCTTGTTCGCATCGGGTTCCGCTGCATGCGCAGCCGATCCGCCGAACAGTTTTTCGCCCGCTTCTTTGATGAAACTTAGCAAACCCATGGTTACTCCTTGATTGAATATTGGAGCGGCCACTTTAACCCCGGAATTTGACGGTCCCGGCGGGGCCGGCCTGCGCATATGCAAGCGGCCGTAAGCACAACTCGCAATAATGCCGCGCATGGCATTCCTCGCGATCGACATCGGCAACACCCGCCTCAAATGGTCCCTCTACGACGTGGCGCGGCCTGGTGCCGAGTTGCTGGCGCATGGAGCCGAGTTCCTCGATCACATCGAGCGCCTTGCCGAGGGACCGTGGGCCGACCTGCCTCCGCCCACGTCGATGCTCGGCTGCGTGGTGGCCGGCGATGCGGTGCGACGCCGCGCCGAAGAACAGGTGGTGGAGCGTTTCGACTGCTCGCCGCGCTGGGTGGTCTCCAGCCTCGCCGAAGCCGGCATCGTGAATGGCTACGACCATCCAACGCGCCTGGGTGCCGATCGCTGGGTCGCGATGATCGGCGCGCGCCATCGCATGCTGTCGCAAGGACCGGTGCGGCCGATGGTCGTGGTGATGATCGGCACGGCCGTGACCGTGGAGGCCGTCGATGCCAACGGGAAATTTCTTGGCGGCCTCATCCTGCCGGGGCACGGGATCATGTTGCGCGCCCTCGAATCGGGCACCGCTGGCCTGCATGTGCCGACCGGCGAAGTGCGCGAGTTTCCGACCAACACCAGCGATGCCCTGACGAGCGGCGGCACCTACGCGATCGCCGGTGCGGTCGAGCGCATGGTGCAGCACGTGCGGGCGCATTGCGGCGCCGAGCCCGCCTGCTACGTGACGGGAGGGGCGGGCTGGAAGATGGCGCCGAGCATGAACGGCGACTTCGAGCTCGTGGACAGCCTGATCATGGATGGCCTGCTCGTGATCGCCGAGGAGCGCTTGCTGCCCGGCTGATCGTCCCGCAGACCTTCAGCGGTTTCCCGTCAGGCCGTCCACGGCCTGGAACATCGCCTGCCGGGCCTGGCTGATGATCTGCCCGCGCCACGCATCGGTGTCCGTATAGAACGCCCGAAGCATCTCCGCGCGAATCGATGCAGCAAGTTCGGCCGGCGCCTCGGGATGGTTGTGCAGCCAGTGGTCCGCGCGCAGCGCACCCATCACTTCCATGACGGGGACGGTCCCGTATTCGAGCGCGATCCCCGTGTACTCGGCCTGCGGGCACTCCTCATAGACCGCGCTCCACATCAGCCCGGTCAGGAATGCGGAGGTGGACGATCCGTCGTAGATCGATGTCACCGGCGCCGCCGGAGTGCCCCACCATGCATTGGCGCGCGCGTAGGCGGCCTTGTCGTCCCTGCACGAGAAGATGCGTTCGCCGATGCCGTTGGGCCCGAGGCCGGTATGGAGGTCGATCCACGCCATCTGTCGCGTCGACTTCGCATGCGTTCGCAGGACTTCGCGGATGGTCCCGTTGCTCCATGTCGGCGCGTTGCCGCCGAAGAAGAGGCCGTCCGGGAACTGGTACTGGCCACTCGTCACGGCGGCCTGGTAGGCGGCCGCGCCGTGCTGGTCGATCCATGCCGCGATCGCCGCATGGTTTTCCGCTGTCGGCGGCCACTCGGCGGGCAGGAGCAGCGAGTGGAGGCTGGCGTACGCCTCGTTGACGGGCAGGGGCCCACCGAAGTCGAAGAAGTTGCGATTGAGGTCCACGTTCTCGTGCGTCACCCGCCGGCCGTGTGAAAAGCCGTGCGGATTGAGCGCATGCACGTAGAGCACCGCCACACCCTGGTCGCGCGCCTTCTGGCGCCACTCGTCGTCGTGCAGCGCAAAGATCTGCACGCCGCTGCCGCAATAGCCTTCGACGCCGTGGCAGGCGCTGGTCACGATCAGCAGGCGCTCGGCATCGGGGCTGCCGTCGAGGGCGACGTCCATCGCCAGTTCCTCGCCGTCGCGCCCCTTCAACGGGTGAACGTGCGATTGCACGGCAAGCCCGGCGCTCGCGCAGGCCTGCAGGTACTTCTGCCGGGCCAGCAGGTAGCGGGACGAGAAGGCCTCGCCGACGCCGATCATGCGGCCGCCCCTTGCGCAAGGAACTGCTCGGCCAACTGCACCCAGCAGGTCGCGCCCAACGGGATCAGGTCGTCATTGAAGTCGTAGCTGGCGTTGTGCAGCATGCACGGACCGCCCCCGTGGTGCCCGTCGCGATGGCTGCCGTCGCCGTTGCCGATGAAAGCGTAGGCGCCCGGCTTTTCCAGCAGCATGAAGGCGAAGTCCTCGGCCGTCATGGCCGGGTCCTGCACCAGCACGTTGTCCTCGCCGACGATGCCGGCCATCACGCGGCGCGCGAAGTTGGCCTCGGCTGCGCTGTTGATGGTCGGCGGATAGTTGCGATGAAAGTAGAAGTCGCACTCCGTGTCATGCGCGGCGCTGACGTGCTCGGCGATCTTCTTCATGCGCGACTCGATCAGGTCGAGCACTTCGAGCGAGAAGGTCCGCACCGTGCCCTTCAGCACGCAGGTGTCGGGGATCACGTTGGTGGCTTCGCCCCCGTGGATCATCGTGACCGAGATCACCCCGGCGTCGGTCGGCTTCTTGTTGCGCGTGATGATGGTCTGGAAGGCCTGCACCATCTCGCACGCCACGGGCACCGGATCGATGCCGGTGTGCGGCAGCGCCGCATGGCCGCCCTTGCCGCGGATCGTGATGACGAACTCGTTGCTAGACGCCATCGCCGGACCCGGGCTCACGGCAAACTGGCCGGCCTTCATGCCGGGCCAGTTGTGCATGCCGAAGACGGCTTCCATCGGGAACTGCTCGAACATCCCTTCCTTGATCATCTCGCGCGCACCGCCGCCGCCTTCTTCGGCGGGCTGGAAGATCAGGTAGACCGTGCCGTCGAAATTCCGGTGCGTCGCCAGATGCTGCGCTGCGGCGAGAAGCATCGCCGTGTGTCCGTCGTGCCCGCAGGCGTGCATCTTTCCGGGGTGCTGGCTCGCGTGCGCGAAGGTGTTCAGCTCGGTCACCGGCAGGGCGTCCATGTCGGCGCGCAGGCCGACGGCGCGGCTGCTGGTGCCGTTCCTGACGATGCCGATCACGCCGGTCGTGCCCAGCCCGCGGTGGATCGGGATGCCCCATTCGGTGAGCTTGGCCGCCACCACGTCGGCGGTGCGGACTTCCTGGAAGCAGAGCTCGGGATGAGCGTGCAGGTCGCGTCGCACGGTGGCGATGCCGGCCGCCTGGGTGACGAGGGAATCGATGAGTTTCATGGGAAGGAGTCTAGGCTTTGCGGGGTGTGCCCGCAAAGATCATGCCTCTGAGCGGAGTCCCTGATGATCGAGCCGCGGGCGCCATCGCGGACTTCCGGGACAATGGTCCGCATGTCACATGTGCTCTCCCCCCGAAGCCTCGAACTCGCGCAGACCCTGGTGCGCATGAACACCGTAAGCGCCAATAGCAATCTGGAGCTGATCGACTTCGCGCGCGACCATCTGGCCGGGCTGGGCGTGCGCAGCCGGATCACCTACAACGCCGACAAGACCAAGGCCAATCTCTTCGCCACCCTGGGTGCCGGCAAGAAGGCCGGCGTGATCCTCTCGGGACACACCGACACGGTGCCATGGGATGGGCAGGCGTGGAGCGTCGATCCGCTTTCGGCCATCGTTCAGGACTGGCCGCAGGACGATGCGGACGCCGACGTGGCCGTTGTCGAGCCGCGCCTCTACGGGCGGGGATCGGCCGACATGAAGAGCTTCATCGCGCTCGCGCTGGCCAACGCCGAGTACTTCATCGAGAGCGATTCGCCGTTGGCGGTGCACTTCGCCTTCAGCTACGACGAGGAAGTGGGCTGCTTCGGCGTGCGCGAACTCATCGCGGACATGAAGGACCAGGCCATCAAGCCGCTGGCCTGCATCATCGGCGAGCCGACCCTGATGATCCCGGCCATCGCGCACAAGGGCGTGTACCGCTACAAGTGCTGCGTGCGCGGCAAGGAAGCGCATTCGTCGCTCACGCCGCAGTCGGTCAATGCCATCGAGATGGCGGCGCGGGTGGTCGGCAAACTGCGCGACATGGCCGAGGGCTTCGAGCGCGACGAGCCGCGCTATGCGGGCTTCGACGTGCCTTTCAGCACCGCGAGCGTGGGCCAGTTCCATGGCGGCATCGCCGACAACGTGGTCCCGCGCGACGCCGAGTTCCGCTACGAATTCCGCAACTTGCCGACCGCCGACGCGGCGCAGATGCAGAAGGAAATCGTTGCCTACGCGAGCCGCACGGAGGCCGCGATGAAGAAGGTCGCGCCCGATGCCGGGTTCAGCTTCGAGACCATCTGCGAGGTCCCGAGCTTCCTGGGCTCTGCCAACGATCCCGTCACACGGCTCGCGCAGCGGCTTGCCCGGGAGTCGCGGACCACGCTGGTGGCTCTCGGTACCGAGGCGGGCCTTTTCAAGAACGCGGGCATCCCGACCGTGGTGTGCGGGCCCGGCAGCATCACCCAGGCGCACCAGCCCGACGAGTACGTGACGCTCGATCAGCTGGCGCGCTGCGAAGCGTTTCTGCAGGGGCTGGCGGCGACGAAGGAGATCCGCTGAGTCCGGCGCCGGGTCGCCGCGCGCCGGCGTGCGGACCATGAAACGCATTGCGCTCGGCCTCCTGTGCGCTGCCGCGCTGCTCTACGCAGTGGCGACGGCGCTCGAGCCCCGGCATCCGGGCTGGGGCTATGTCGCGGCCTTTGCCGAAGCGGCCATGGTCGGCGCGATTGCCGACTGGTTCGCCGTCGTCGCCCTGTTCAGGCATCCGCTCGGACTGCCCATTCCGCACACGGCGATCATCCCGGCCAACAAGGACCGCATCGGTGCCAAGCTGGCCGGCTTCATCTGCAACAACTTCCTGAGTACACCGCAGGTGCTGGCCAAGCTGGAACAGGTCGATCCGGCGGCACGGCTCGCAGACTGGCTCTCGCGGCCGGATCGCGCTGAAAAACTCGGCGAGCACCTGGTGGCCGCGGTGCGCTACGGGCTGACCGCCTTCGACGACACGCGGGTCCGAGACTTCCTCGGCCGGATGGCGACGGCGGGGCTGGCGCAGGTCGACGTGTCACGCCTGGCTGGGCAGGCGCTCGACGCGCTGACCGCGGGCGGACGGCACCAGGCGCTGCTCGACGACGTGCTGGTGCAGGTCGCCGGCGTCGTCGAAGGCGAGGAGGTGCAGGAGCGCATCACCGAGGCGATCGCGCGCGAGGTCAAGGCGCTGCGCTACGTGGGGCTGGACCAGGTCGCGGCGAAGCTTGCGACCCGCAAGATCGTGGCGGCCGTGGCGCGCACCATCGCCGAAATGGCCGGCGACCCGGCGCATCCGCTGCGGCAGCGCTTCGATGCCTTCATGGCCGATTTCGTCGAACGCCTCAAGACCGACCCCGAATTCCAGCGACGCGGCGAAGCGATCCGCGCCGACCTGCAGGCGCATCCCGCGCTCGGCGACTATCTGCACGGACTCTGGAGCGAGGTGCTCGACTGGCTGCACAGCGATCTGGCGAAGTCCGATTCGAGCATCCGCCAGCGGATCGTTTCCATGGCGGGCGCCATGGGCGCGCGCCTGCATGCCGACGAAGCGATGCGGCGTTGGATCAACGAGCAGATCGTCGATGCGGCGCCGCGTGCAATCGAACGCTACCGCGAGGACATCCGCCGCTACATCGTCGAGCGGGTCGAGGAATGGAACGCCGACGAGATGACCCGGGAACTCGAGCTGAACATTGGGCGCGACCTGCAGTTCATCCGGGTGAACGGGACGCTGGTGGGCGGCCTGGTCGGCCTGGCGATCCATGCCGCCACACAGTTCTGGAAGAGCTGAGTCGGCTCAGGTGCGGATGCGTCCGTCGCCCGTGATCATTGACAGCTCGACGAACTTCGACGCCACGTGGTTGCGCGGCGAGAAGGAGACCTCGAAGCCGCCGAACTGCTGTCGGTCGATGCTTTCGAGCCCGGCGATCAGGCCCTCGCGGCTGACCTTGCCGGGCGCCCGCCGCAGCCCTTCGACCAGCACCTTCGCAGCCAGGAAGCCCTCCAGGCTCGAGAAGTTGGCCTTGGTGTTGCCGCCGCCCTTGCGCAGCGCGTCGTTGAACTCGCGCGTGATGCCGTTCGCCGCGTTGTAGGGCGAAGGCACGACCTGCGTGACCACCACGCCGGCGCCGTCCTTGCCGAGCTCGTCGGCCAGCGCCTGCGTGCCGACGAAAGACACGTTGAAGAAGGTGCCGCCGTACCCGGCCTTGCGCGCTTCGCGGATGAAGGCGGCACACGACTTGTAGGCGCTGACCTGGACCACGGCGTCGGGACGCGCCGCAACGATGCTCTTGACCGCCGTGGCGACGTCGACCGAATTCCGCTCCACCGTGGCGAGCGCGGTCGGCTTGAGGTCCAGTTGCGACAGGGCCAGCGTGACGCCGTCGAGACCGGCCTTGCCGTAGGCATCGTTCTGATAGAAGACCGCGATCTTCTTCAGGCCGAGGTGGGTGAGCTGCTTCACGATGAGCGCGGTCTCGTCGTTGTACGAGGCGCGCAGATGGAACACGTTTCGGTGGAAGGGCTCGCGCAGCGCCATCGCGCCGGTGAAGGGCGCAATGAAGGGGATCTTGGCGTTCACCGCCAGCGGCAAGGCCGCAAGGCTGGTGGGCGTGCCAATGTAGCCGAACAGCGCAAAGGCTTCGTCGTCGATCAGCCTCTTGGTGTTGGCGGCGCACCGATCGGGCTCATAGCCGTCGTCCAGGAACTTGATCGCGACGTCGCGGTGCCCGGGCTGTGCGTTGTACTGGTCGAGATAGAGCTTGGCGCCTTCGTAGAACTGGATGCCGAGCTGCGCGGCCGGTCCGGTGAACGGTGCGGACTGGCCCAGGACGATCGGCGTTTCGCTCTGCGCCCGTGCCGATTGAAAGCCGGCGAGTGCCGCCGCGCCGGTAGCGATCGAAAAATGCCTGCGATTCAATTTCATGAAAACCCCTCAGCGCGCATTCGCGACGCAGAACTTAGACTCGCCTGTTGGCTGTTGCCCCTGTTGACTCATGACTCTCCAAACCCAAGTGCTCGGCGCATGCCCGCATGACTGCCCCGATACCTGTGCGCTCGTGACGACCGTTCAGGACGGCGTGGCCATCAAGCTGCAGGGCAATCCGGCCCATCGGCACACCGCGGGCGTGCTCTGCACCAAGGTCTCGCGCTACATCGAACGGAACCACCATCCCGAACGTCTTGTGCAACCCTTGAAGCGCTCCGGACCCAAGGGGAGTGGCCTCTTCGAGCCGGTGACATGGGAGGCCGCGCTGGACGACATCGCCGCGCGACTCCGTGCGATCAGAAGTAACAATCCGGAAAAGATTGTGCCTTACAGTTACGCCGGAACGATGGGTCTCGTGCAGGGCGAATCGATGGATCGTCGTTTTTTCAACAAGCTCGGCGCGTCGCTTCTGGACCGCACGATCTGCTCCACCGCCGGGGGTGAGGCCTTAGGTTTTACTTTGGGCGGCAAGGTGGGAATGCGGGTCGAGTTTTTCGCGGAAGCGAAGCTGATCTTGATCTGGGGCAGCAACTCGATCGCCAGCAACCTGCACTTCTGGCGCCATGCGCAAGCCGCGAAACGCGCCGGCGCGCGGCTGGTGTGCATCGATCCGCGGAAGACCGAGACGGCGGACAAATGCGACGAACACATCGCGCTCTTGCCCGGCACCGATGCGGCCCTTGCCTTCGGCCTGATGCACGAGCTGATCGTGAACGACTGGCTCGATCACGACTACATCGAGCGGTACACGGTGGGCTGGGCGCAGCTTCGCGAGCGCGCGTTGCAGTGGCCGCCTTCGCGCGCGGCAGCCGTCTGCGGCGTGCCGGAGGCGCAGATCGTCGAACTGGCGCGAGCCTATGGAACGACCAGGCCGGCGGCCATCCGGCTCAACTACGGAATGCAACGCGTGCGAGGCGGCGGCAACGCGGCCCGCGCGGTGGCGTGCCTCCCGGCGCTGGTCGGCGCATGGCGCGATCGGGCGGGCGGCCTGTTGCTGAGCAGTTCGAGTCTCTTCCCGGTGGACCGTGCGGCATTGCAGCGGCCCGACCTGCTTGACGGCCGGCGCCCGCGCACCATCAACATGGCCTCCATCGGCGACGCGCTGCTCGACGAGGCGAATCCGATCGAGGCCGTGGTCGTCTACAACAGCAATCCCGTCGCCATCGCGCCGGAGTCGGGCAAGGTTGTCGCCGGCTTCGCGCGCGAGGACCTCTTCACCGTCGTCCTCGAACAGTTCCAGACTGACACCGCCGACTACGCCGACTACGTGCTGCCGGCCACCACGCAGCTGGAGCACTGGGATATTCATTACAGCTACGGCCACACCGACGTGATGCTGAACCGGCCCGCGGTCGCGCCGCGCGGCAAGGCGCGCAGCAACACCTGGGTGTTCCGGGAACTGGCGAGACGCATGGGCTTCGACGACCCCTGCTTCGCGGACGACGACGAGACCTTGTGCCGCACCGCATTCAGCGAGGAAGCGGTCGCCTTCGAGGAACTCATGGCCCAGGGATTCGCGACGCTGAAACTGCCCGACGCGCCTTACGCAGAAGGCAATTTCCCGACGCCGTCCGGACGCTGCGAGTTCTACAGCGCGCGGCTGGCCGCGCAGGGCCAGGACGGCGTGCCCGATCACGTGCCCAACTACGAACCCGCGGGCAGCTCGAAGGAATTCCCGCTCGCGATGATCTCGCCGCCGGCGCGCAACTTCCTCAATTCGAGCTTCGTCAACGTTCGTAGCCTGCGTTCGATCGAAGGCGAGCCGCTGCTCGAAATCAACGAAGCGGACGCCTCGGCGCGCGGCATCGTGGACGGCGCCACGGTGCGCGTGTTCAACCAGCGCGGCGAGCATCGCTGCCGCGCCGAAGTCTCGCGGCGCGCCCGGCCAGGCGTGGTGCACGGCCTCGGCATCTGGTGGCGCAAGCTCGGCATGGACGGCACGAATGTCAACCAGCTCACGAGCCAGCGGCTGACGGACATCGGACGCGGCCCGACCTTCTACGACTGCCTCGTCGAGGTGGAGTCCGTCACCGAGGCTGCGGTCTCGCCATGAAAGTCGGACGCGGGCGTCTCGCAGCATGCGCGGCGGTCGCAGGGATGGCGTTGCTGGCGGGTTGCGCCGATCTGGGCTACTACTGGCAATCGGCCAGTGGCCACCTGGGGCTGATGCGGGCGGCACGTCCGGTGGACCAGTGGCTCGAAGACCCGACGACTTCCGACGCGCTCAAGACCAAGCTCGAACTGACAACGCGGCTCCGCCGCTATGCGGTGACGGAGCTTGGCCTGCCCGACAACGACAGCTACAAGGCCTACGCCGACCTGCACCGCAACGCCGCGCTCTGGAACGTCGTGGCCGCTTCTCCGCATTCGCTGACCTTGAAGACCTGGTGCTTCCCGGTCGCCGGCTGCGTCGGCTACCGGGGCTACTACGACGAGGCCGCGGCCAAGGCGGAGGCCGCCGAGTTGCAGGCGCAGGGCCTGGAGACGTCCGTGTACCCGGTGCCCGCGTACTCGACGCTCGGCTGGATGAACTGGGCCGGCGGCGATCCGCTGCTCTCCACCTTCATCGGCTACCCCGAAGGGGAACTGGCGCGCATCGTCTTCCATGAACTGGCGCACCAGGTGCTGTACGTGCCGGGCGACACGATGTTCAACGAATCCTTCGCGACCGCCGTGGAGCGCATCGGGGGGGCGCGCTGGCTGAAGACCCACGCCAGCGAGGCGGCGGCGCAGGAGTACGCGCAGTTCGACGCGCGCCGCCAGCAGTTCCGCGCGCTCACCGCCGACACCCGGCGCGCGCTGCAGGAGATCTACACGTCGAAGGACGCGGAGGCCAAGGACTGGGAAGCGGTGGATGCCCGCAAGAAGGCGGCCATGGACGAATTCCGCCAGCGCTATGCGACGCTGCGTGCGTCCTGGACAGGCCCCCGGCAGGGCGCCTACGACACCTGGGTGGCCCGCGCGAACAACGCGAGCTTCGGTGCGCAGGCGGCCTACGACGAACTCGTGCCGGGTTTCGAGGCCCTGTTCGAGCGCGAGGGCGAAGACTGGCCGCGCTTCTACGCCGCCGTCAGGCAACTGGCCAAGATGCCCAAGGATGGGCGCGACCTGGCGCTCAAGACAGGCACGCCCCTATCGACGGACCTCAAGCAAACTCAGGCACCCTGCTGCAAGCCCAACAACACGAAGAACGGAGCCCCCGGTGTCTGAAATCCACATCGAACGCAACCATGACCTGGGATTGGCCGCAGCGCGCGAGGTCGCGCACCGATGGATGCGAAAGGTCGAAGAAGACTACGGCATCGAATGCTCCTACGACGAAGGCGAGACCTGCGACGTGGGCCAGTTCACCCGCGCCGGCATCGACGGCACCGTGGAAGTCAGCGGCAGCCGCTTCACCCTGAACGCCACGCTCGGCTTCCTCTTCGCGAGCTTCAGCGAGCAGATCGAACAGCGCCTGCAGCAGAACCTCGACGAATTGCTGGGCGACAAGTCGACCGCTGACGACGACGATGCCTACAACGACAAAGATTGGCTTTAAGACGCACGACGCCAAAAGCGGCGCGCCCGAGCCCAGGAACCCCGCGGAACCGGCTCAGCCGGTCCGCCGGGGTTGCCCCCGGAGAGGGGGTTGGCGGCCACACGAAGTGGGCAAGCCTGGGGGACGATCTATTTCAGTGACTCGATGAGGTCGATGTACTGCTGCTTGGCCTCGTCGGCGCCCAGGCCCTTGCGCGACGTCCATGCATCCCACTTCGCGCGGGCGACGATGTCGCTGAAGCTCGGCTTTTTCTCGGCGTTGTCACCGGCGGTGGCCTGCTTGAAGAGACCGTAGATCTTGAGCAGCGTCGGGTTCTCCGGACGCTCGGCGAGCAATTTGGAGTTGGCTTGGGCGGCTTCGAACTGGGCGTTCAGGTCGGACATGGCGGAGGAGGGGTTTCGTCAAAAACCCGATCTTAAGTGACGTAGCCGTCTATAAATTTCAATCGGACAGGCCGGCGCGTGCCAGTTCGACATCGAGCCGCTCGCGCGCATCGGCCGGCTCGAGCGACGCCGCCTTTTCGTAGAGGCGCGTGGCCTCGGCCATGCGCGAATCGCCCTGCAGCATCAGCAGCCCGCGCGCGTATTCCATGAGGACGCTGGCCGAGTGTGGATTGAGCTGCAGGCTGCGCTCGAACAACTCGATGGCGGTTTCGGCGCGCACGCCGTAGGTCATGCGGCCGACCAGCGAGCCGACCTTGTCGATGACTTCCGCATGGAAGGCCCCGAGCGCCGCGTGCGCATCGGCGTGGTGCGCCTGCAGTTCGATCACGCGCTCGAGGGCGCCCTTGACCTTGCTGCCCAGTCCCTGCGCCAGCGCGCGCGCCACGCTGATCCCCTGGCTGTAGCGCCCCAGCGCATAGGCCTGCCAATAGAGGGCCTGGCAGTTGTCGGGCTCCGAAGCCACCTGCGCCGTAGCTCGCTCGGCCACCTGCTTGAAGAGCGCCAGCCGGACCGCCTCGCGCGGCTCGAGGTAGTTGGCGTAGATGGCGGTGGCCTGATTGGCGAGCGCGAGGCCTTCGCGGCCGTGCTTCAGGCCGATGGCCGCTGCCCGTTCGAACTCGCCGCTGTGATAGAGCGCCCAGCCCTCGGCCAGGGGTCCCGGCACGGGCGGCTGCAGGCCTTGGCCGGCATGGAGGCGTGGCCAGTGCGTCAACAGGTTGGAGGTGTCGAAGCGGGGGGCGTCGTGATAGGGCAATCGGGTCCATTGCCCCGGTGGGGGTGGGGCGCCGACGGACAGCAGCGAGAGAGGTTGGAGGTCCGGTGGGGTCATTCGATAGAGGTCAGACCGTTGCAGATTGATCTTCGCCGGCATAGGCGCTGCTGAGCGTCAGCAGATGCCGCCGTTGCTCCGTCGCCAGATAGGGTGCCAGCAGGTGCAGTGTGTGATGGGCGCCTCGCAGCAGGGCGCCCTGGGCATGCGCGGGCTCGAGCGCCTCGCGCGGATTGCGGACGTATTCATAGCTGAGCCAGTAGGTCAGCACCACCACCATGCTCTGCGCGAGCGTGTCGACTTCGCGCGCATCGATGTCGAGATGGCCGGCGCGGCTCAGTCCGGCCAGCAGGGCGCGAATGGCCCGCGCCTTGTTCTTGAGCACGATCTGGAACTGCGTCTCGAGGTGCCTGTTCTTGCTCAGCAGGTCGTTCAGGTCGCGATAGAGGAAACGGTAACGCCAGATCAGCTCGAACAGGCTGTGCATGAAGAACCATGCATCCTCGACGTCGTGCACCCCCTCGCTCGCATGCAGCAGGGTGACGAGTTCGGTCTCGTAGCCTTCGTAGAGCCGATTGATCAGCTCGTCCTTGGCGGGGTAGTGATAGTAGAGGTTGCCGGGGCTGATGTTGAGTTCGGCTGCCACCAAGGTCGTCGAGACGTTCGGCTCCCCGAACCGGTTGAACAGGTCAAGTGCGGCTTCGAGGATGCGTTGCGCAGTGCGGCGTGGCGCTTTCTTGGCCATGTCGGAGCCCCGTTTTTGTCTCTGGGGGACACTCTAGCGCAACTACGCCGCCGCAGGTGCGGCGATCACCGCTTGCCCCGCGGCCGGCGGCGGGGCTCAGTCTCCGGTCAGGCCGGGTCAGCTATTTCCCGGCGCCTTGTGGCGCTGCGAAGGCTTCGCGGCTTCCGAGGCTTTGCGCGCGGCGGCCTTGCGCGGCGTCGGACGAGCCGGCGCGTCGGCGGCATCCTTGCGTTTCAACTGCGCCTCGAGGGCTTCCACCCGCGCCTGCAGTGCCGCCACCTCCTGTGCCGACGGCATGCCGAGCTTTTCGAGGGCGCGCGCGACGCGGTCCTCGAAGATGTTCTCCAGCTTTCCCCAGCCGCCCGCCGCCTTGGTGCCGAATTCGCTGGCGAATCCGGCCATCCGAGCCTGCGCCTGGGCCAGGGTTTCCTCGGCGGCCTGCTGGGTCTTCTTCTGGACGCCGACGCCGTCCTTCACCAGCGCCTCGAAAGCCTTGCTGCCTTCCTGCTGCATCTTGGCGAAGGCGCCGAGGCCGGCGAGCCAGATTTGTTGGGCGGAATCTTTGATACGGTCGGTGGCGGCCGATGCGGGGTCGTCGCTGTTTGGCGGTGGCTTTTCCATGGACGGATCTCCGAGTGGGAATAGCCTGAATGTAGATCACCGGCCGACTGGCTTTTAGGGCCGCGCATCCAGTGGCGCTAGGCGTGGTGTTGCCAGAAGAGGGCCTGGAGGTCGCCGCGGATCGTGTCGATGCCGGCGGAAACGGAATGCTTCAGTTCGATCCACGCCGAGGCGTTGGCTTCCTCCCTGCGGCCGTCGGGGCCGCCGCCATGGAAGGCTGCCACGCCGGCCAGGAGAGCGCATGTCGCTGCGACGGCCCATCCCTTGGCGGTGTTCTTGCCGCTTTCTCTTTCTCTGTGGGGCATTGGTGAGGCCTGCATGGTGTCGCGCTGATCCCTTGGGCTTTCCCTCTCAACGGACAACTTCTGCAAGTTGAAACCGAGGCGCCGGCTGTCGCCGCTGTGTCCGAAGTCGGTCGGGCGCAGAGGGTCGGCGATGTCGAGTTCGATCACCAGTGCCTTCACCTGCGGGTCGGCGTCGGGGCGCAGGAACCTGAAGGTCGTGCCGGCCAATTGCGTGCGGCCGTCGCGGATCTGGACATTCGCGCGCTGCCCGTTGAGCCAGGCGCGAACAGTTGGCGCGCGTGAGGGCGATGGGGCGTAGATCGTGCCGTGCAACGTGATCGAGATCGTCTTTTCATTCGCGAATGCGTCGGCCCGCAACGGAATGACGATGCAGGCGCGCTCTCCGACCGTCCAGACGCCCGCCGCTTCGGGCGAACTCCAGCCGAAGGTCAGCCACGCGGTCGCATCGCGGCCGGCACAGATGTCGTAGGCGTGGTCCAGCGTCAGTTGGGGAAAATTGTTCAGCCCGGGATTGTTCGGATCCAGTCCCCAGCGCATCCCGAACGCGCGATCCAGGGCATCTTCCTGAACGCTCGAGATGCGTCCTGTGGCAGGGCCAGCCACTGAACAGATCTTCGCCATGCCTTGCAGCGACAAGATGCGCGGTCCGATGGGAATCCAGTCCGAGCAGTTCGGCGGAAGCTTGGTGCGGTTGTTTCTGTCGGGCGAGATCAGACGAAACGACCGCTTCATGAAGTAGTCGGCCTCTTGCAATGCACCCGACGAAAGCCCGCAGACGAAGCTCAGATTGTCTGAAGCCAGGAGCCCATAGATATTGGCGTCGGTCCAGGCTGCGTTGGGTATGTTCGCCGCGAGATGCTCCAGATGGCCCAGGCTTTCTTCGTTCGGATGCGGCTTGATCGCCAGGATATCCACCTGCCTGGCGAGTTGCCTGACCTGCTCGATCACATCCGCCGGGCGCGCAATCTCGCCGTTCTGGACGAGCGCCAGATCGACGCTGGTCTGTCCGCAGAACAATCCGACGCTCAGGTCTTTGTCAAAGATGTTCGATGAGCCTCGGCGGGCGAAATATCCCTTGAGAACGGCGGCTTCATTCCAGAAGTCCTCTTCACCAATCCGCCAGCCTTCGAGCGTTTCCTCGATCAGGCGGTCGTTGGTTCTTGCGCAGAAGGCGAGGTGAGCGCCAAAACGGATCGGTGCGATTTCGAGATCAATGAACGACGCGCCGCAGCGATCGACATGGCGCATCAGCGATGGCGGCATGCCCCAGCCGATCACCAGCGTGGTGGACGTGAAGCGCGGAATCAACCCGGATTCCTCAAGCGGCTGCAGGTCGGCCAGCGCCGTCTTCGCCCAGCCGTGAGGATCACGAGGGAGCCCCAGCACGCCCATCATCGCCGCCACGTCGAGTTCACCGCCATCGCTGAGTGCGGCTATTTCGTTGCAATGAATGCCGAGCCGTTCGGCCTGAAGGCCGAGTGCCCGAAAAAGAAAGCGGCGGTTCGAAGGATGCGATTGCAGCGTGTTGTCGACGGAGCGAAAGAAGTCGTCCGTGAACACGATCTCGTCAAAGCGACTGACGGTCGTCATTGCATGTCCTGAAGCCTGATTTGGCGAGTCGGATTCAGCGCGATGAAAGTGAGTTCCAGGCTTTACCAAAGAAACCTTGGCGACTGTCCTACACGCCGAAGGCGCTTCGGCTGACGATAATTCGGGCTGACTGCCGGCTGACCTGAATGGATGTTCGGTACTTTTTTAATCGAAAGTACTACTGAATGGCCTGCTGCCGGCAGTGTGCCCCACGTACAAGAATCAATGAGCTTTCGTTTTCGTGGACGACTTCTTTCGCTCGTCCGACAACGGACTGTCTTCTCATCCCCTTAATCGTCAGTTCCTTCGGAAGTTGTTCGAGTCGGCCGCGACACGGTTGGGCCTTGTCTGCGATGAAGCATTTGCTTCGAGCGACGGCGGCACGATCGACGTGGCGGCGGCCATGGACGCTTTGTCGCTGCCGCGCTGTGTTGGTGGCTGGGCGCAAGCGTCCGGCGCCGACATTTCGGCGGCCAGCCGGGCAGGCCGATTGCCCGACCTGGATTCGCGATGCCTTGTGATCGGATGGGGGATGCCGCCCTCGTTGTTGAACTACGTCGACAACAGCGGGGCTGTGTTCATTGACCTCGAGATCGATCCGATTCGCTTCACACGGCATCTCAAATTCTGTGCGCGGACCAATGACGGGCCGACGGAAAAGGCTCTGCAAGGCCTTCGAATCGACGATGGACATTCGTGGAACGACGCCGCGGCGCTCATGGGATATTTCGCTCGCCGTGGCGGTCGGAGCCTGTTCGACTCCGGCGTGAGCGTCGGCTTGTTCGTTGGTCAGACGTCCGTGGACCTCGCGCTTGTCGAGAAGGGGAAGTTGGCACGCCCGGTCGATGCAGTGGATCGCGTGCGGGAGCTTGCGAAGAGTGTCGATCTGCTCCTGATCAAACGCCACCCGTACGAGCCCGCCGTGTCGCATCTGGATGAACTTGCGCGCAGCGTGTCGAACGCCCTGTGGACCAACGAGAACGTCTACGCATTGTTGTGTGCCGACAATCTGCGCCTCGTCTGCGGACTGTCTTCGGGCACGCTGCGAGAAGCCGAGTATTTCCTGAAGCCCGTCGAATACCTGATCGATGCGGATCGAAACAATCCGAGCCGACTGCCGCGGGGCTGTTCGCATTGGTATTCAGTGCCGGCGACGATTGCCTCGATGGAGACGATGGCCGAGATCTGTGCGGCTCAGGGCTACCTGGATCGGGCACTTCGTGCTGTCTTCCCGAAGCGAACCAGATTCGCAGGGCCTAACGACGGTTTCAGGGAGGACACGCTGGATCATGCGCTCGGCATGCGCTGGGGCCTGAGTGGCGCGCAGAAGGGCTTGCGAGTTTCGCCGCGTGTCCAGCTCGAAACGGACTGCGACCTTGCCGAAGGGTCATCTGCGACCGCGTGGCTTGGCGAAGGTTGGTCGTCCCCGGAACCCTGGGGGGTTTGGTCGGACGGCGAGCGGGCCTCGATCGTCGTCCTGATCGAGACGCAGGTTGATGCCTCGGTTGGCGCTGAAATTCTGCTTGTCGGTCATCCCTTCATGCCGACCCACGGAGAGCCCCCTGAACTTCTGGTGGGCCTCAACGGAGGCCCGGCTCGCCGTCCCCTGGTTCGAAAGACTGCGGGGGCGGATGGAGGGGAAGTCACCTTGAGCTTGCCGTTGCCGGCAGCCAGTGGTCGACGCGTGCTGGAGCTCAATTTGCATGTTCGGAATCCGATCAGTCCGTCGGACGCGGGAATGAGTGGAGATGCCCGCCGCCTGGGTTTCGGGTTGCATCGGCTGCGACTCGAGATGCGCGCCGTGCGACGATCGCCACGTACCGCTGAGCGCTCGCCTTGCCGAGCCGTTCCCCTCCATCAAGAGGCTTGACCGCCCGATGGGATTCCCTGGCCGATAGGGCAAACGTCTGGCTGTCGCCTTTCCCGATGGGATAATTCGCCGACGCCGCCGACAGCGGCCTCTTTCAGTCCATATACGGGGAACCCCATGATCCTGGTCACCGGTGGCGCCGGTTTCATCGGCGCCAATTTCGTGCTCGACTGGCTGGCCCAGAGCGCCGAAGCGGTCGTCAATGTCGACAAACTGACCTATGCCGGCAATCTCGAGACCCTGGAGTCCCTGAGCGGCGACCCCGGCCACATCTTCGTCCAGGGCGACATCGGTGACAGCGCGTTGCTCGACCGCCTGCTGGCGGAGCACAGGCCGCGCGCTGTGGTGAACTTTGCCGCCGAGTCGCATGTGGATCGCTCGATCCACGGACCCGAGGATTTCGTCCAGACCAACGTGCTGGGCACGTTCCGTTTGCTTGAGTCCGTTCGTGGCTATTGGAGTGCTCTGCCGACGGAGGAGAAGGATGCTTTCCGCTTCCTGCACGTCTCGACCGACGAGGTGTACGGCTCGCTTTCGGCGACCGACCCGGCCTTCACCGAAGAAAACAAGTACGAGCCCAACAGCCCCTATTCGGCTAGCAAGGCTGCCAGCGACCACCTGGCGCGCGCCTGGCATCACACCTACGGGCTGCCGGTGGTCACCACGAACTGTTCCAACAACTACGGCCCATTCCATTTCCCCGAGAAACTCATACCGTTGATGATCGTGAACGCGCTCGCCGGCAAATCGCTGCCGGTGTACGGCGACGGCATGCAGGTGCGTGACTGGCTCTACGTGAAGGACCACTGCAGCGCAATCCGTCGCGTGCTCGAGGCCGGCAAGCTTGGCGAGACTTACAACGTCGGCGGCTGGAACGAGAAGCCCAATATTGAGATCGTCCACACCGTGTGCGCCTTGCTCGACGCACTGCGCCCCCGCGCGGACGGCTGCAAGTACAGCGAGCAGATATCCTACGTGACGGACCGCCCGGGGCATGACCGCCGCTATGCGATCGACGCGCGCAAGCTCGAGCGTGAACTGGGCTGGAAGCCGGCCGAGACATTCGACACCGGCATTCGCAAGACCGTCGAGTGGTATCTGGCGAACGGCGAGTGGGTGCGCAACGTCCAGAGTGGCGCCTACCGCGAGTGGGTGCAGAAACACTACGCCGGAGCCGGCGAATGAAGGTGCTGCTGCTCGGCAAGGGCGGGCAGGTCGGCTGGGAGTTGCAGCGCAGCTTGGCGCCGCTCGGCGAAATCGTGGCGCTCGACCACGACAGCACGGAGCATCATGCGGACTTCAGTCGCCCGGAATTGCTCGCGGAAATGGTCCTCGCGGTGCGGCCCGACGTGATAGTCAATGCCGCTGCACATACGGCGGTTGACAAGGCTGAGAGCGAGCCCGAGTTCGCGCGCAAGCTCAATGCGGTCGCGCCGCGCGTGATCGCGGAGGCCGCTGGTCGCATCGGCGCGTTGATGGTCCACTACTCGACCGACTATGTCTTCGACGGCAGAGGAAATACGCCTTGGAAGGAGTCCGATGCGACTGGCCCACTCAGCGTGTACGGCCGCACCAAGCTTGACGGCGAGCTGCTCGTTGCAAAGCACTGCCTGCGCCACCTGATCTTCCGTACGAGCTGGGTTTACGCCGCGCGGGGCGGAAACTTCGCGAAGACCATGCTGCGGCTTGCGAAGGAGCGCGAGCGCCTGACCGTCATCGACGACCAGTTCGGTGCGCCGACTGGCGCCGAGTTGCTGGCCGATGTGACCGCGCACGCGATCCGCGACACCTTGCGCAATCCGGCCAAGGCGGGGCTCTACCACCTGGTTGCCGGTGGCGAGACGACCTGGGCAGGCTATGCACGCTTCGTGCTCGGGCGCGCGCTCGTCGCGGGCGTCTCGCTCAAGGCGGGGCCTGACGAGGTCGATCCGGTGCCGACCAGCGCGTTCCCAACGCCTGCGGTCCGGCCGCACAACTCGCGGCTGGACACGTCGAAGCTCCGGTCGACCTTCGGCCTCGTCCTGCCCGACTGGCGGGACGGCGTTTCGCGCATGCTGCGCGAAACCCTCTGACTCTGGAAAAGAAGGACCTATGACGCAACGCAAAGGCATCATCCTGGCGGGAGGCTCCGGCACCAGGCTGCATCCGGCGACGCTCGCGATCAGCAAGCAGCTGCTGCCGGTGTACGACAAGCCGATGATCTATTACCCGCTGAGCACCCTGATGCTCGGCGGCATGCGCGACATCCTCGTGATCAGCACGCCGCAGGACACGCCGCGTTTCCAGCAACTGCTCGGCGACGGCAGCCAGTGGGGCATCAACATTCAGTACGCGGTGCAGCCGAGCCCTGATGGCCTGGCGCAGGCCTTCATCATCGGCGACGAGTTCATCGGCGATGCGCCGAGCGCGCTGGTGCTGGGCGACAACATCTTCTACGGCCATGACTTAGTCCACCTGCTGTCCGATGCCGACGCGAAGCAGTCCGGTGCGACCGTGTTCGCCTATCACGTGCAGGATCCGGAACGCTACGGCGTGGTCGCGTTCGATGCCAGCGGCAAGGCCAGCAGCATCGAGGAAAAGCCCGTGAAGCCCAAGAGCAGCTACGCGGTGACGGGGCTGTATTTCTACGACAACCAGGTTGTCGACATCGCCAAGGCGGTGAAGCCGAGCGCGCGCGGCGAGCTGGAGATCACGGCAGTCAACCAGGCCTACCTAGAACAGGGGAAGCTCAGCGTCCAGATCATGCAGCGCGGCTATGCGTGGCTCGATACCGGGACGCACGACAGCCTGATGCAGGCTGGGCAGTTCATCGCGACGCTGGAGCACCGGCAGGGGCTCAAGATCGCCTGCCCCGAAGAAGTGGCGTGGCGCAATGGCTTCATCACGCGCGAGCAGTTGGAGGTTCTTGCCAGGCCGCTGGAAAAGAGTGGGTATGGCAAGTACCTGATCCACCTTCTGACTGACGAGGTGCGCACATGAAAGTCACTCCCACCGCCAATCCGGAAGTGCTCGTGATCGAGCCCAAGGTGTTCGGCGATGCGCGAGGATTCTTCTTTGAGAGCTTCAACCAGAAGGCCTTCGACGAGGCCGTTGGCCGGCATGTCGAATTCGTCCAGGACAACCATTCGCGCTCGGTCAAGGGCGTGCTGCGGGGGCTGCACTACCAGATCCGGCAACCGCAAGGGAAGCTGGTGCGGGTCGTGAAGGGCACGGTGTTCGATGTGGCGGTTGACATCCGACGGTCCTCTCCGACCTTCGGTCGGTGGGTGGGCGTCGAACTTTCGGAAGAGAATCAGAAGCAGCTGTGGGTGCCTGAGGGATTCGCGCACGGCTTTCTGGTCGTCAGCGAATCGGCGGATTTCCTCTACAAGGCCACCGACTACTATGCACCGCAATACGAGCGTGCGATCCGGTGGGACGATCCGGGCCTCGGCATCACGTGGCCGGAAGTGGGGCTGCAGCCTGTGTTGTCAGCAAAGGATCTGGCGGCATCCGCCCTGGAGCGTGCCGAACTGTTCGAGTGATTCGGCCGCGCGGCCATGGCGTCGATGTCGAATGACGTGACCTCGCTCGCGTGCTCGTGGGATCGATTCGCGATCTCTGCATAGTTGTCTATGACCCGCGCATATAGGTCCGAATCGGGGCGATTCGGAGCATGGAGGAATGTCGAGCCAGAAGGCGTTGGGCTGTGCGTGGTACGCGTCTTGATCACTTTCCCCAAACTCAGCGTGTAGATTGACCTCGGCGTCCAAGTCCGCGAGTTAAACCTTCCGGCCGCTGCTGAAAGTCGACAGGAGCCGATATTCATCGCTTTGCATGAGGCTCGCACGGAACCCTTCCGGCGTGTTGTGTGCCGAGAAGTGCAATTCGACGGTGGCTTCACTTTCCGGCGGTCGGCGAAGTACCTGCAGGTAGATGCTGGTGACATCCTCTCTCGTCAGCGTTTTGACCGGTGCTACTGAGACAGGTGCGCCGGTGGCCTCGTCGGGGTTCTCTAGCCTTCTTGCTCGCCGAAAGAATTGCAGTAGCCGCCTGGCTCCTTTGAGTTGCATGGTAGCCGAACGAGAAAGAGGCCACAGCGCTGCGGACCAGACGTTAGTTTGGCTCGCAATGAACGTCGTCTGCTGGCGCTGCTGGGCGGCGGACAGCGCTTCGATGCGATCTCTGCTGGCAAGCAGCTCCGCGACCTGAGATGCGGCCCCTGCTGGATTTCGTAGGTCGAAAGACGGATTCTCCGAGAGATGCGGCAGCCCCAACATGGTCTCGCGCGAGGCGAGGAGCGGCGCTCCATATGACAGCGCCTCCAATGCCTTGAACTTCACGCCGTAGTCGTTTTCCACCGGGCAGAGCATCAGGGCGCAGGTGCAAAATTGCCGCTCAACCTCATCGCGATCGGCTAGCCCGAGCAACTGGACATTGGAAGGCGCATCGGGAACCTCTGCCGCAGACGCACCGATTATTGTCACCAAGCCATCAGATCCGATCGCCCGGAGGGCGGGCGCGAACTCGCGCGTCAGCCACTCTATGGCGAGACGATTGGGATAATGCCCATAGGCGCCAACGAAAAATAGGCGCTTCGTCCCCGCATAGGCCCATCGGTTCCGCTTGGGATCGAGATACGGAGTGATGCAAACGGGGGGGCGACGCGTCGGATGCCGCGGCAGGTCGGGCGGTCCGATGGCAATTAACTGGTCCACGGAGGCATCAACGCGCCTCACCCAACGATTGGCGCGGGCAAGGCTGACCCTGGCTGTGAGGCGACCGTGATGTGTGTTACCGACGCGGATTAGATCGCCGTAGAAGTCGCCCTCCCGGTTTAGGCTAATTAGGGCCGTTCTCGCATCCGAGCGAGGCAGCCGCAGGAAGAGTGTGCTGGGGTGGTAATCGATGACGATGACATCGATGCTGTAGACGCGGACCGCCCAGGCGATACCTTCCTCAATGTGTTCCTGATTTAGGGCTTGCATTTCCCAGGGCAATTGGAAGACCGCGCTCCATGCGAATCGCGCGATCGAGCGGATACCATTGGACTCGTGGTGGACGTTCCCTTCCTTGAAGGGTTGGAAATGATGCTGGACCTTCAGACCGGCGAAGAAGGCATCAGTCCCAGACTTCCATGCCAACGGCCCAGCCGTCATGGCGAAGAGATCTATGCCAAGATCAGCCGAGAGGCGTTCGACATGGTTTCGGCAGCAAATGCTCCCGCCATTGCCAGGCGCCGCAAGCGGAACCACGGTGAAGTAGAGCACCCGCATATATGGAGAACGACCTTTATTGCCCGGTTTGCCAATGCTGCTGGGCAGGCTGCTATGGCCTGCAAGTCACTGCATACGCTAGCGCTTTCTGAATAGTAGGAGTCTACGAGCATCGACAACGAAGCCGCAGCCCGTCGGTTACCAACCACAGCGAAATGAACTGCCCCCAGCTTCGGCCGGGGGCTCTTCCCGTTTCTGGGCCGCAAGCCTATTTCCGTTCCGCGACGTAGGTGATCCCCGCAGCGTTGCTGAATGGGTGCTTCGTCACCCTCCACCCCAACTCATCGAGCAGCGGCAAGAGGTAGTCCTCGCGGAATGAGAGTTCAAGCCAGCCAAACTGGCGGATGCAGTAGATCGCCTGCCCGTCTGGGTTGATGCCCCAAGGGTAGGGCAGCGCATTGTTGATGGTCTCGCCAGCCAGCACCAGCTTGCCGCCCGGCTTGAGCACCCGGGGTATCGCCTTCAGCAGGCGCACATGATCCGAGCAGTGGTGAAATGCCTCGAAGAACAGCACCGCATCGAACTGCTGTTCCATGTGCTCAACGTCGAAGAACGTGCCGACGCTCGCATCAACATCCAGCCCGAGCGTCCCCGCGCGTCGCTGCACCAGTTCGACGAAGCTCGGCGTGATATCAATGCCGGTGACCTGGTAGCCGGAAAGCGCCAACTGCACGGTTGTGTTGCCCCAGCCAAATCCGAATTCGAGAACCCGGGCCGCACGCTTCAAGCTCATAGACTGGATCACATGCCCGACGGCCATCAACTGGTCGCCGATGATCTTGGCATCGCCGGTGCTGTAGGGGTAAGGGCGCGCGGCCATTGCGTCGATGTCGAATGATGTGACCTCGCTTGCGTGCTCGTAGGACCGATTCGCTATAGCCGCATAGTTGTCCAGGACCCACTGTGCATATCGGCGGAGTTTGGCGGCTCGGAGCAAGGAGGAATGTCGAGCCAGAAGGCGCTGAGCTGTGCGTGGTACGCGTCTTGATCACTTTCCCCAAGCTCAGCGAGATGATTGACCTCGGCGTCCAGGTCCGCGAGTTGAACCTTCCGGCCGCTGCTGAAAGTCGACAGAAGCCGGTATTCATCGCTTTGCATGAGGCTCGCACGGAACCCTTCCGGCGTGTTGTGTGCCGAGAAGTGCAATTCGACGGTGGCTTCACTTTCCGGCGGTCGGCGAAGTACCTGCAGGTAGATGCTGGTGACATCCTCTCTGGTCAGCGTTTTGACCGGTGCGACCGAGACAGGTGCGCCGGTGGCCTCGTCGGGGTTCTCTAGCCTTCTTGCTCGCCGAAAGAATTGCAGCATCTCGCCTAGCTCCTTTGAGTTGCATCGTAGCCGAACGAGGGATGACCTCCCAATCTGCGATCCCGATATCTGCGGCTGTTCGCGTGACCTGCCCCCTCGCAGCCGTACCAGCGCAATGGCAGCGAAGTCCGTCAACTTGGAGAATGCCGGACATGAGAAAGAGCAGATACACCGAGGAGCAGATCATCGGTTCCATCAAGCAGGCCGAGGCCGGCCTGCCGATCAAGGAGCTGTGCCGCAAGGGCGGCTTCAGCGACGCGACCTTCTACAAATGGCGCGCCAAGTACGGGGCATGGAAGTGCCCGATGCCCGGCGGCTGCGTGAACTCGAGGCCCCCGAACGACACTTCAAACTCCCCCACCTGTAGACACCTAAATTCCTCCAGGCAGGACACGGGGATTGCATTATTGATCGGTCAGGCTTCGGCCGCGATGGCCAAGCGTGCGGCG
>NZ_JBPJZT010000019.1:0-113220 GCF_051216375.1 Variovorax glacialis
CGTGGGCGTGTCCTACGACTTCGGCAGCGGCCTGGCACTGGGCGGCTGGATCCAGGGCGGCAACAACCAGAGCGCCTTCAACCTGGTGGCCTCGCCCGGCATCCCCACGGGCACCGCGCTCGGAACTGTCGGCGGCTCCACCTTCTCGCCGAATGTGACGCGCTTCATTCTCACGCTGACCAAGACGCTCTAGTCACAGAAGGCGTGGCCCCGGTGGTTGCGCCGTCCCTTTCATCTGTAGGAGAAACATCATGAAGCTGGTCACAGCCATCATCAAACCCTTCAAGCTCGACGAAGTGCGCGAAGCGCTGTCGGCGATCGGCGTGCAGGGGATCACGGTCACCGAGGTCAAGGGCTTCGGCCGCCAGAAGGGCCACACCGAGCTGTACCGCGGCGCGGAGTACGTGGTCGACTTCCTGCCCAAGGTCAAGATCGAAGCGGCCGTGGCCGACGAACTGGTCGAGCGCGTGATCGAAGCCGTCGAAGCCGCCGCACGCACCGGCAAGATCGGTGACGGGAAGATCTTCGTCTACGACCTGGAGCAGGTCGTGCGCATCCGCACCGGTGAAACGGGCCGCGAAGCTCTCTGACACGCAAGGCACGAAAGACAAACCGAAATGAAAAAATTCCTTGTATCACTCGCGCTCGGCCTGAGCGTGCTGGCGGCCGGCACATCCGGCTTTGCACAGACCGCAGCGGCACCTGCCGCTGCACCGGCTGCGACGGCGCCCGCTGCGCCCGCGGCCGCGGCGCCCGCCGCCGCACCGGCTGCGGCCCCCGCCGCAGCGGCTCCCGATGCCGCCGCTGCCACGGCTGCACCCGCCGCGGCGCCCGCGCCTTCGTTCAACAAGGGCGATACCGCCTGGATGATGGTCTCCACGCTGCTGGTCATCATGATGACGGTCCCCGGCCTCGCACTGTTCTACGGCGGCCTGGTCCGCAGCAAGAACATGCTGTCGGTGCTGATGCAGGTCATGGTCACCTTCTCGATGATCGTGGTCCTCTGGCTGATCTACGGCTACAGCCTGGCCTTCAGCGAGGGGAACGCCTTCATAGGGGGCTTCGACCGGCTCTTCATGAAGGGGATCTTCGACGCGTCCACCGGCGTGTTCGCACCCGGCGCGACCTTCAGCAAGGGTGTCTACATCCCCGAGCTGCTGTTCGCCGCGTTCCAGGCCACCTTCGCCGGCATCACCTGCTGCCTGATCGTCGGTGCCTTCGCCGAACGCGTGAAGTTCTCGGCCGTGCTGCTCTTCATGGCGATCTGGTTCACCTTCAGCTATGCGCCGATCGCGCACATGGTCTGGTTCTGGATGGGCCCGGACGCCTACGCCAGCAAGGAAGTCGTCGACGCGATGAACGACAAGGCCGGCCTGATCTGGCAATGGGGCGCGCTCGACTTCGCGGGCGGCACCGTGGTGCACATCAACGCGGCCGTTGCCGGTCTCGTGGGTGCCTTCCTGATCGGCAAGCGCATCGGCTACGGCAAGGAATCCTTCACGCCGCATTCGCTGACGCTGACCATGGTCGGTGCCTCGCTGCTGTGGGTGGGCTGGTTCGGCTTCAATGCGGGTTCCGCACTCGAAGCCGGCACCAGCGCCGTGCTGGCCTTTATGAACACCTTCTCGGCCACCGCAGCGGCGGTGCTCGCATGGTGCATCGGTGAAGCGCTGATGCGCGGCAAGGCCTCGATGCTGGGTGCCGCCTCGGGTGCCGTCGCCGGCCTCGTGGCGATCACGCCGGCAGCCGGCAACGTCGGCCTGATGGGCGCGATCGTCGTGGGCCTCGTCGCCGGCTTCGCCTGCCTCTGGGGCGTGCATGGCCTCAAGAAGCTGCTCGGCGCGGACGACTCGCTCGACGTGTTCGGCGTGCACGGTGTCGGCGGTATCGTCGGCGCGCTGCTGACCGGTGTCTTCAACACCCAATCGCTCGGCGGCCCCGGCCTCGTGGGCGACTGGGTCACGGCCAGCGTGATTTCCAACGGCATCGGCGCACAGGTCTGGATCCAGCTCAAGGCCGTGATGCTGACGATCGTGTGGTCGGGCGTCGTGTCCTTCATCGCCTACAAGATCGCTGACCTCACCATCGGCCTGCGTGTGAGCGAAGAGGAAGAGCGCGAAGGCCTCGACATCTCGTCGCACGGCGAGACCGCGTACAGCCGCTGATCTTCGACGGGCCGCCCCGTGCGGCCCGATCCGACAAAGAGTTTTCTGCGAGAGTCTCCTCTGGATGTTCGGCCCGCTCGTGCTTCGGCACCGGCGGGCCTTTTTTCGTCCGAAATGATTTCCCCTTTAAGCTGCGGCCATGTGGACCACCCTGAACGACAGCCTCAGCCAGCTCGGCGAATCACCGTTCTGGCATCCGGTCGAGCGCTCGCTCTACTGGCTCGACATCCCGGGGCGCGCAGTGCTGCGCACGCGCGGCGACATCCATGCGGCCCAGGTCGAGCGGTGGAGCCTGCCGACCGAGCCCGGCTGCATGGCACCGGCGCGCAGCGGCGGCCTCGTGATTGCACTGCGCGACGGCATCTACCGCGCGCGCGAATGGGCCGGCGCGCTGGAGCCGATGGCGAAGGTCGACCATGACGTGCGCACCATGCGCTTCAACGATGGCAAGTGCGATCCACAGGGCCGCTTCTGGGCAGGCAGCCTCAACGAGGCCAAGGACCGCCCCAACGCCGCGCTCTATTGCCTCGACGCGCGTGCGGGCCGCGCGCCGACGTTGACGCAGATGGCCAACGAGGCGACCACCGCCAACGGCCTGGCCTTCGCGCCGGACGAACCCACGCTCTACTGGGCCGATACCGCGGCACACGTCGTGCGCGCGTGGACCTGGGCAGCGCGACCCAACCGGCTGTCGAATCCGCGCGTGTTCCGACAGTTCGCCGACAAGCCCGCGGGCTGGACACCCGAATCGCTCGTCCGCTACGAAGGCCGCCCTGATGGCGCCACGGTCGATGCCGAAGGCCACTACTGGGTCGCGATGTTCGAGGGCGGACAGTTGCTGCGCTTCGCGCCATCGGGCGAGCAGGTGGCCGCATTGCCGACGCCTGTCCAGTGTCCGACGATGCCGTGCTTCGGCGGCGACGACCTGCGCACGTTGTTCGTCACGAGCGCGCGACGCGGGCGATCCGTTTCCGAACTCGAACAGCGGCCGGCGTCGGGTCATGTGCTGTCGATCCGTGTGGATACGCCTGGATTGCCCGTGGCCTTCTTCATGGAATGACTCACCCCCAGCCTCGCCCGGTTCGTGGGGCTGTGCTGGCTGTAGGATCGCCGGCATGGATCCAGCCATCAGCCAGATCACCGAGCGCATACGCGCCGCTGTCGCCGACACCACGATGCTGCGCATCCGTGGGGGCGGCACCAAGGACTTCTATGGCGAACCGCCGCAGGGTGAGCCGCTTTCCACTGCCGGGCTCACAGGCATCACCAGCTATGAACCGAGCGAACTGGTCGTGACGGCGCGAGCCGGCACGCCATTGGCCGAGCTCGAAGCCGTGCTGGCCGGGAAGGGACAGTGCCTGCCCTTCGAGCCGCCGCGTTTCGGTGAGGGCGGGACGGTCGGGGGCATGGTCGCCACCGGGCTGAGCGGACCTTCGCGGGCGAGCGTGGGGTCCGTGCGCGACTACGTGCTTGGCGCGACGCTGGTGAACGGGCGGGGCGAAGTGCTCACCTTCGGCGGGCAGGTCATGAAGAACGTCGCGGGGTATGACGTGTCGCGCGTGCTCGCTGGATCGCTGGGCGTGCTCGGGCTCATCGCCGAAGTGAGCCTCAAGGTGCTGCCGGTCGCGCCTGCCGAAGAGACGCTGGAGTTTGCCTGCAGCCAGGCCGATGCGCTGCGACTGCTCAACGAATGGGGCGGTCGTCCGCTGCCGCTGAATGCGAGTGTCTGGCGCGAGCGTGACGGTGCGGGCGTGCTATCGCTGCGCCTGCGTGGCGCGGTGGCTGCGGTCGAGGCAGCGTGCAGGCAGCTGGGCGGGGAGCGCCAGAGTGCTGACCGCACGGCAGCCGGCTGGCAGTCGCTGCGCGACCAGCAGCACCCGTGGTTCGGCGGTCGCGGATCGCGCGACCTGTGGCGCTTGTCGGTGCCGCAGACCGCACCGGTGCTGGATATCGATAGCGCGCCGATGATTGAATGGCATGGCGGGCAACGCTGGTACATGGCACCGCCCGACCAGCGTCCGCAACTCCGTGCGGCGGCGCGTGTGGTCGGCGGCCATGCGACGCTGTTCATGCCTTCGGACGTTCACGGCCACCGCGTGCTCGGACGCTTCGACAAGCTCAGCCCTGCCGTCGAGCGCATTCATCGCGCGCTGATGAAGGAGTTTGACCCCCATGCCGTCTTCCACCGCGGACGGCTCTACCCCGCGGACTGATCCCCACGCATGCAAACCGAACTCGCTCCCGAATTCCAGGGCACCGCCGACGGCCGAGAGGCCGAGGCGATCCTGCGCAAATGCGTGCACTGCGGCTTCTGCACCGCCACCTGTCCCACCTACCAGTTGCTCGGCGACGAACTCGACGGACCGCGCGGGCGCATCTACCTGATCAAGCAGGTGCTCGAAGGCAAGGCGCCGACGCGCAGCACGCAGCTGCACCTCGACCGCTGCCTCACCTGCCGCAACTGCGAGACCACCTGCCCGAGCGGCGTGCAGTACGGCCACCTGGTCGACATCGGCCGCAGGATCGTCGACGAGAAGGTGCCGCGCCCGACCCTCGAAAAGGCCGTGCGCTGGACACTGAAGGAAGCGCTCCCTTCACCGCTCTTCGCGCCCGCGATGAAGCTCGGCCAGTCGGTGCGCGGCCTGCTGCCCGCCAAGCTCAAGGCCAAGGTGCCGGCCCCGCAGCCAGCCGGTGTCTGGCCCACGCGCACCCACGCGCGCAAGGTGCTGATGCTCGCCGGCTGCGTGCAGCCGTCGATGGCGCCCAACATCAACAGCGCCACGGCGCGCGTGCTCGACGCGGCCGGCATCCAGGCGGTCGTCGCGCCCAGTGCGGGATGCTGTGGCGCGGTGAAGTTCCACCTCAACGACCACGAAGGCGGCAAGGCGCAGATGCGCGCCAACATCGATGCGTGGTGGCCGCAGGTCGAGCGCGAGGAGGTCGAGGCGATCGTGATGAATGCCTCGGGCTGCGGCGTCACGGTGCGCGAGTACGGTCACATGCTCAAGGACGATCCGGCCTACGCCGCCAAGGCGCAGCGCATCAGTGCGCTCACGCGTGACCTGAGCGAACTGCTGCCTGGGCTCGTGCCGGCGCTGAAGGGTCGCGTCACCGCGCCGGCCGGCGTGATCGCCTACCACCCGCCTTGCACGCTGCAGCATGGGCAGAAGCTGCGCGGCGGGGTGGAGGTGAACCTGCGCGCGCTGGGCTTCGACGTGCAGGTCGCGCAGAACGAATCGCATCTGTGCTGCGGGTCGGCCGGCACTTACTCGGTCTTGCAGCCCGAACTGGCCTATCCGCTGCGCGACCGCAAGCTCGGCCACCTGAACCAGCTCAGGCCGACGACCATCGTCTCGGCCAACATCGGCTGCATCACCCACCTGCAGAGCGGCAGCGAGACGCCGGTGCGGCACTGGGTCGAACTGCTGGACGAAGCATTGGCGTACACGCCGGCGGCCTGATCGCACACGGACTGGGGTTCTGGTCCGACTCCCCGAAAAGCGGTGCCGCACGAGCATGCGTGCATGTTCACTACGGGGAGTGCCTTCATGCACGCTTCAAAGCATTTCGTGTTTCGCGCGGCCGTTGTCGGTGCCTGCGCCCTTGCGCCCTGGCTGGCGCATGCGCAGACCGCCGTCGTGCCGGCTGTTGTTCCTGCCGTCGCGCCTGCGATGAAGAGCGACGGTTCGGCGACGTACCGGTGCGGCGGGATCGGCTCGGATGAATCCGTCGCCATGCGCGCCGAGATGAAGGACCACCCGCTGTCGCTGCTGTTCGCACGCGCGGGCGGCGCCTATCTGGCGGACGTCGCAGTGACGGTCAAGGATTCAGCCGGCGCCACTGCCCTGGTCATGAATGCGAACGGGCCTGTGTGCCTGGTGAACCTGCCGCCTGGCCGCTACACCGTCGAGGCTGCAAGCGATGGCGTCACCAAGACCCAGGTCGTCACGCTGGGCGGTGGATCGAAGACCGCAGACTTCAGATTTTGACCCACCCCCGTTGCTTGGTTTTGATCCACCCCCGTTGCTTGCTCACTTCGTGTAGCCGCCTCCCCCTCAAGGGGGCAACACCGGCGGCCCGGCGGAGCCGGTTCCGCGGTGTTTCACGAAGCCGGTGGGGGAGTTCTATGCGGCGAGGGCTGTCTCGATGTCGCGGGCAATCGACTCGGGTTTGTCGAGCGGGGCGTAGCGGCGGATGACCTGGCCGTCCTTGCCGATCAGGAACTTGGTGAAGTTCCATTTGATGGCCGTGCTGCCGAGGAATCCGGGCGCTTCCTTCACGAGCCACTTGTAGAGCGGCGCCGCGTTCGAGCCGTTCACGTCGATCTTCTCCATCATCGGGAAGCTGACGCCATAGTTCTCCACGCAGAAGGCGCCGATTTCCGCGTTGGTGCCGGGGTCCTGGTTGCCGAACTGGTTGGACGGGAAGCCGAGCACTGCGAGGCCCTTGGCCGAATACTTCTCGTACAGCGCCTCGAGCCCTTCGAACTGCGGCGTAAAGCCGCACTTGCTGGCGGTGTTGACGATCAGCAGCACCTTGCCCTTGAACTTGGAAAGGCGCACCGCCTTGCCATTGATCTGGCGGGCTTCGAAGTCGTAGACGCTGGTCATGGCCTGTCTTTCTGAAGGGGATGGCGCCGATCATCGTCGCCGGCCGGCGATCGCGCAAACGCCGACCACACGGCGGCCAGCACGATCAATGCACCGCCGATCCAGATGCGCGCATCCATCGTCGCCGCGCCCAACGCCACCGATGAGCTGCTGGCGAACAGCACCTCCGACAGCATGATCACCGAGGTCGCGCTCGCCGCGAGACGCGCTGCGCCGTATTGCAGGCAGACGTTGGCAAAGACGAAGGCAACGCCCAGCAGCAAGGCCCAGCCCCACCATCCCGGTACGGCCAACGGGGGCGAGGGGATGGCGCCGAGCGCAGTCCCCGCGAGCGCCGTCGCGCCGGCCACCAGCGCGCAGCCGCCGAACATCGCCAGCGCGCGCGATTCGCCCGGCGCACTGCGCAGGCGGCGGAGCAGGATGTTGGTCACCGCGAAGCTGAATCCGGCCGCGACGCCGAGCCAGTCCGGCAGGCTCGACGGGATCGGCCAGTCGGTCTCCGGCGTCTTGAGCACGACCGCGACGCCGACGAGTGCGAGCGCCACGCGCGCCAGCGCCGAGGCCGTCGGCCGCTCGCCCAGGAAGACCCACGCCAGCAGCACGCTCCACAAAGGCATCAGGTAGAACAGCAGCACCACGCGCACGACGTCGCCCTGCGTCACCGCCCAGTTGAAGCCGACGTTGGTGAAGCCCGCCGCCAGGCCCAGCAGCACGAGACCGGGGTGCCGGGCGAAGACGTGCCACATGCTGCGGCGCAACAGCACCATCGCCAGCGCGATCGCGGCGTAGATCACGCAGGTCGCCCACACCGGGTGAACGCCGTGGCTCTCGATCTGACGGAAGGGAAACCAGGAGACGCCCCAGACGAAGGCGTTGAAGATCAGCGCAATGGCGGGCAAGACGGGATCAATGGTGCTTGTCGCTGCGCGCGATGGCGAGCAGGTGCTCGACCTCTTCGGGGTACTTGCGAAGGTTGTTCTGGTGCCAGCGCTTGATGAGCCACATGAAGCCGGCCACCACGACACCGAAGGCGGTGATAGCCGCATAGGCCGACATGCCCAGGCCGGTGCAGGCGCTGTAGAACGCGCCGAGGATCAGGATGCAGGACTGCTCGTTGAAGTTCTGCACCGCGATCGACCGGCCCGCGCCCATCAGGTTGTGGCCGCGGTGCTGGAGCAGCGCGTTCATCGGCACCACGAGGAAGCCGCCGAGCCCGCCCAGCAGGATCAGGAAGGGCACGGCCAGCCAGATGTTGCCGATGAAGTTCATGCCGATCACCAGCACGCCCATGCCGATGCCCAGCGGGATCACCCGCGTCGCCATGTCGAGCCGCATGCGAACCGAGGCGACGATCGCGCCGACCGCGGTGCCGATGGCGACCACGCCGGTCAGCGACGAGGCCTGCGCCGTGTTGTAGCCCAGCGCCAGCGAGGCCCAGGCCAGCACGATGTACTTGAGGTTGCCGCCCGCGCCCCAGAACAGGGTGGTCGTCGCCAGCGAGATCTGCCCGAGCTTGTCGCGCCACAGCCGCGAATTGCAGTGCCAGAAGTCAGGCAGCAGCGCGGCCATGTTGCGGACGAAGCTGTGCTGCGGATTCGCGCGCAGCGGCCGCATCTCCACGCCGGTGCCGGGAATGCGCGTGTTGAACCAGGCGGCCAGGATGTAGACCAGGATCAGTGCCGCGATGGCCGCTTCGGGCGGCGTGTCGATGCCGGTGTCGATGCCCGGGATGTCGAGCGCCAGCAGGTGGCTCGACAGCGCATGGCCCACCAGCTGGCCGCCGAGCACGATGCCGAGAATGATCGAGGCGATGGTCAGGCCCTCGATCCAGCCGTTGGCCTTGACCAGCTGCGATGCGGGCAACAGTTCGGTCAGGATGCCGTACTTGGCCGGCGAGTACGCCGCCGCGCCCAGGCCCACGATGGCGTAGGCAAACAGCGGGTGCGAGCCGAACAGCATCATCACGCAGCCCATCACCTTGATCGCGTTGCTGATGAACATGACCTTGCCTTTGGGCAAGGCGTCGGCAAAGGCGCCGACCAGCGGTGCGAGCGCGACATAGAAGATGGTGAAGATCGGGACCAGCGCAGCGCGCTGCCATTCAGGTGCGCCGTTGGTTCGCATCAGTTCCACGGCAGCAACGAAAAGCGCATTGTCGGCCAGTGACGAAAAGAACTGGGCCGACATGATCGTGTAGAAACCGCGCTTCATCGATGGGCTGGCTGGCCAGAAAGTGAGACTGCTGGCGATAGTGGACGAGGGGCCGCTTAAGTGCCGGCTGCGCGGTTATAGCATGGGGGTGCGATGTCAAAATGCCATGACGCGGGCGCCACGCCGTGCGCGTCATTTGTGTGAGTGTTTCCTGCTTTCCCCGGGGTTTTTTTACCGTGCCGCGTCCGATCCTCGCCACTGTCCATCTTGCTGCACTGCGGCATAACCTCGACCGCGCGCGCCGCGCCGCCCTCGACTCCCGGGTATGGGCGGTCGTCAAGGCGAATGCCTACGGCCACGGCATCGAGCGCGTGTTCGACGCCTTCCGCGCCGCCGACGGCTTTGCGCTGCTGGACCTGGACGAGGCCGCGCGCGTGCGGGACCTCGGCTGGCGCGGCCCCGTGCTGCTGCTCGAAGGCGTGTTCGACGCGCGCGACCTGGAGCTGTGTTCGCGTCTCGACCTCTGGCATACCGTGCACTGCGACGAGCAGATCGACATGCTGGCGGCCCACAAGACGCAGGCGCCGCAGCGCGTCTTCCTCAAGATGAATTCGGGAATGAACCGCCTGGGCTTCGCGCCCGAGCGCTTCCGGTCGGCATGGACGCGACTGAATGCGCTGCCGCAGGTCGACGAGATCACGCTGATGACGCACTTCAGCGACTCGGACGGCCCGCGCGGCATCGCGCACCAGATCGACGTCTTCGAGCGCACCACGCAGGATCTGCCGGGCGAGCGGTCGGTCGCCAACAGCGCAGCCACTTTGCGCCACGCGGCGAGCACGCGCGCGGACTGGGTCCGTCCCGGCATCCTGCTGTACGGCAGTGCACCCGACTACCCCGAGCACGACGCCGCGCACTGGCAGCTTCAGCCAGGCATGACGCTGTCCACGCGGTTGATCGGCGTGCAGACCCTGAAGGCGGGCGACACCATCGGCTACGGATCGAGATTCACGGCCGAAGGCCCGTTGCGCGTCGGCGTTGCCGCGGTCGGCTATGGCGACGGCTACCCGCGCCATTGCACCACCGGCACGCCCGTGCTCGTGAACGGCGTGCGCACGCGCACGCTGGGGCGCGTGAGCATGGACATGGTCACGGTCGACCTCACGCCGGTTCCGGACGCGGGCTTCGGCAGCGAGGTCACGCTGTGGGGCCGTGCGTCCAGCGGCGCGCTGCTGTCCATCGACGAAGTGGCGCAATCGGCCGGCACCGTCGGCTACGAGCTCATGTGCGCCGTGGCGATGCGGGTGCCGTCCGCGGTCGACTGAAGGCCGGCGTTTGAAGATTCTTTCGGACTGGCGCTCCGTGCGCCTGTGGGAAACGCAGGTCGAACGCGACCTGCACCGCACTTACAACCTGCGCACGCACGGCCTGCTGATCGGCACCTTCACCCTGCTGTTGATGTGGCTGGTGTCGCACCTGCAGATGCACCTGGGCGTCGAGTCGCTGGCCACGCGCTACTTCATCACACTGGGCGTGGGCTATCTCGCCTACCTGGCGGTCTTGCGCTGGTGGGCGGGACGCCTGGTGCAGCACAACGCCCGGTTCAATCCCGACCTGCCAGACCCCGGGGTCGTCGATTGGCCGTCCGCGCATGGCGGAGGCGCGGACGTGGGCTCGGCCAGCGGCATCTCCGACGTCGCCAGCGGCGCGCTCGACGTCGTCGCGGGCGCCGACGAGGGCGCGGTCATCGTGGTGCCGGTGCTCGCCATCTTCCTGATCTGCCTCGCGATCGTGCTCGGCGCCGGTGCGCTGGTGCTGCTCTATTTCGGCTGGGATGCGCTGCTGGCGGTCGCCATCGAGGTCGCCTTCTCGTATGTGTCGGCACGCGTCGCGGTGCGCGTGGCGCGCGAAGGCTGGCTGGCCGTCGCGGTGCGGCTGACGTGGAAGCCGCTGCTGGGGGCCTTGCTGTGCGCGGTGGTGCTCGGCGCGGTCATCGACCGCTTCATGCCCCAGGTGCACTCGCTGCCCGGGGCCGTGCGGGTCGTCCTGAAGCGCTGAAGCGCCCGGATCAGTCCGAATCAGTACAGGCCCAGTTGCCTCGCCCGCAGGCGCGCGAGCCCTAGGAGCGCATCGGTGAACGGCGTCTGCACGCCCGCCCGCTGACCGAGTTCGCGCACCGCCGATACCAGCGCATCGAGCTCAACCGCACGCCCGGCTTCCACGTCCTGCAGCATCGAGGTCTTGAACGCACCGAGCTTGCGCGTGACGGCGTGCCGGTCCTCGGGGCTCTCGGCGATCGGCACGCCGATGCGCGCGCCGATCTCCTTCGCCTCCAGCATGATCGTGGAGATGAAGCCGCGCACCAGGTCGTCGTTGAGGATGACGTCGGTGGTCGCGCCGGTCAACGCGCTGATGGGGTTGACCGTCATGTTGCCCCAGAGCTTGTACCAGACGTCCTTCTGGATCTGGGGCGAGAGCTTCGTGTCGATGCCCGCGCGCGCCAGCAGGTCGCGCAGCGCTTGCGCGCGCGGCGTCGCTTCACCCGAGGGCTCGCCGATGATCAGGCCGTTGCCGAAGTGATGCCGCACGACGCCCGGCGCATCGAGCGAGCAGCTCGCATGCACCACGCAGCCGATCACGTGCTTCGCCGGAATGGCCGCGTCGATCTTGCCGCCCGGGTCGATGGCCTCCAGCTGCGCGCCGGCCAGGTCGCCGCCGAAGCCGCCTTGCAGAAACCACCACGGCACGCCGTTCATGGCCGTGAGCACGATCGTCTCGGGGCCGAGCAGCGGGGCGATCTGCTGCGCCACGGCCGGCAGCGCCGGCGCCTTGACCGCGACCACCACCAGCTGCTGCACACCCAGCGCCTTCGGGTCGCTGCTCGCGTGGACAGGCACGGACACGCGCGTGTCGCCGCTCACCAGCGTGAGGCCGTCGCGCTTGAGTGCGTCGAGCGTCGCGCCACGCGCGACCACGTCGAGCTCGCAGCCCGCCTGCGCGAGCTTCACCCCGATCCAGCCGCCGATCGCGCCGGCGCCGTAGATGCAAACCTTCATAGTTCAGTTCAGCTTTTGTAAGAGTCGTCGATTCTGTCGACTTGTCGCACAAGCGCGTCGAAGACGTCCTGGCCCGCACCATGGTTCGGGTTGAATTGCAGCGCGTCGCGCGTGCACCTCCGCGCGATGTCCTCGGACACGGGAATCGCCGCGCCCATCGAGAAAGTCGCCATCTGGATCTCGCAGGCGCGTTGCAGCGTCCACAGAATCGCAAACGTCTGCGGCAGCGTCTGGCCCCAGGCCAGCAGGCCGTGGTTGCGCAGGATTACCGCCTTGCGGTCGCCGATGCTCTTCAGCAGGCGCGGACCTTCATCGGCATGGATCGTGATGCCCTCGAAGTCGTGGTACGCCACCATGTCGTGCAACTGCGCCGTATAGAAATTGGTCTGCTGCAGCCCACCCTGCAGGCAGGCGACAGCCACTCCGGCCGTCGTGTGCGTGTGCATCACGCAATGCGCACCGGGCAAGCTGTCGTGAATCGCCGCATGCACCGTGAACCCAGCCGGGTTGACCGGCCAGGTCGAGCCGTCGAGCACCTTGCCCTGCAGGTCGATCTTCACCAGGTTGCTGGCCGTGACCTCGCTGTAGTGCAGGCCGAAGGGATTGATGAGGAACTGCTTCTCGCCGCCCGTCACGCTGTCGGGCAGCCGCACCGTGATGTGGTTGTAGATCATCTCGGTCCAGCCCAGCATCGCGAACACCCGATAGCAGGCCGCCAGCTGCAGCCGCGCCGCGCGCTCGTCCGGATGAAGGGAGGGATGGACCAACGCCGAAGACGGCGTGGCGGCAAGTGTGTTCATGTCAGCTCCTTAAATTCCAAACCCCATCCCATCCCAGCGCGACTGCCATCCCAGAAATACCGCGGATCCGGCTTCGCCGGGCCGCAGGTATTGCCCCCTGCAAGGGGGTGGGCGGCTACGCGAAGCGAGCAAGCCTGGGGGTTTACTAAGCCTCTGCCGTGAAGCCGATCTTCTTGACGATCGGCGCCCACATGGCGGTGTCCTTCTTCAGCAGGTCGGCCAGTTCCGTGGGCGTCGACCACATCGGCTCCAGTCCGAAGCCGTGCAATCCATCGATCACTTCCTTGCTGGCCAGCGCGGTCTTCATCGCGGCGTTCAGGCGGTTCACGGTTTCCGGCGCGGCCTTGGCCGGCAGGAAGAAGGCGAACCATTCGCTGAATGCCATGTCCTTGAGCCCCTGTTCGCCGAAGGTCGGCACGTCGGGCGCGAAAGCGCTGCGCTTGGTGCCCGAGACGCCCAGGATGCGCACCTTGCCCGTCGGCAGATGCTGCGTGATGTCGCCGATCGGGCCCGAGACGGCCGAGATGTTGCCGCCGAGCAGGTCCAGCATCGCCGGCTGCGTGCCGCGGTAGGCCGCATGCTTGAGATCGACGTTGGCGTTCTTGCCGAGCAGGGCGCCGATGAAGTGCGGCGTGGAGCCCGCGGCGGGCGAACCGAAGTTGCCGCCGGCGGGATTGGCCTTCACCCATTCCAGGAATTCGGGCACCGTCTTCACGCTCGCCGGCACGCCCGGGCCGACCGCGAAGCCGAAGTCGAAGATGCAGGCCAGCGACACCGGCGACAGGTCGGCGACCGGGTCGTACGGCAGCTTCTTGTAGATGTGCGGGTAGATCGTGAGGATCGAGGTCGGCGTCTGCAGGATGGTCGCGCCGTCGGCCGGCTGGCTCTTCACGTAGGTGACGGCGATCTGGCCGCCCGCGCCGGTGCGGTTCTCGACCACCACCGACCTGGCGTAGTCCGGCGCGAGCTTGGTCGCGAGGCGCCGGCAGGTGGTGTCCGATGTACCGCCGGCCGCGAAGCCCGTGATGATGCGCGCGGTCTCGAACGACGCTTGCGCGAAGGCCTGCTGGCCGATGCTTGCGAGCAGGGCGGAGGCGCCGGTGGTTTGCAGCAGGCTGCGGCGGGTGAAGTTCATGCGGATGTCTCCAAGGGTGGTGCTTCAGGACTCGTCGCGCAGCCAGGTGACTGCGCCGGAGTGGGTCACGGCGCCCTGGTGGCCCGGGCGCACGGTGAGCGCATATTTTTCCAGCAAGCCGCCATGCCGGACCCCCGCGTTTACCTCACGTTTCGCCAGTCGCGCAGCGATTTCCTCATCGGTCAATTCCACCGCAATGCTGCGGGATTCCGCCCGCGCATCGATCGCGATCACGTCGCCATCCACCAGCGCCGCGATCGGGCCGCCATCGGCCGCCTCGGGGCCCGCGTAGCCGATGCACAGCCCGCGCGTCGCGCCCGAGAAGCGCCCGTCGGTCAGCAGCGCTACCTTGTCGCCCATGCCCTGGCCGTAGAGCAGCGCGGTGATGCCGAGCATTTCGCGCATGCCGGGGCTGCCCTTGGGGCCCTCGTTGCGGATCACGATCACGTCGCCCGGCTCGTAGCGGCGGTTCTGCACCGCCGTCTGGGCCTCTTCCTCGGAGTCGAAGACGCGCGCGGGGCCGCGGTGCACCAGCGTCCTCAGCCCTGCGGTCTTGAGCAGCGCGCCGTCTGGGCACAGGTTGCCCTTGAGCACGGCCAGTCCGCCGTCGCGCGAGATCGGGTCGCCGGCCTTGCGCACCACGCGGCCGTCGGGCTCGGCCGCGTCGGCCACTTCCTCGGCCAGCGTGCGGCCGGTGAAGGTCATCGCGTCGCCATGCAGGTGGCCTTGTTCCAGCAGCGTGCGCAGGATCACGCCGGCGCCGCCGATGTAGAACACGTCGCGCGCAAGGTACTTGCCGCCAGGCCGCAGGTCGGCGATCAGCGGCGTGCGCGCGAACACCTCGGCGACGTCGTCGAGGTGGAACTTGATGCCCGCCTCGTGCGCGATGGCCGGCAGGTGCAGCGCGGCGTTGGTCGAGCCGCCCGTGGCCGACACCACGGCGCAGGCGTTCTCGAGCGCCTTGCGCGTCACGATGTCGCGGGGCAGGGGGCTTTCGCCCATCACGGCGCGCATGAGCGACTTCGCGGCGCGGCGCATCAGCGGTGCACGCTCGCTGAAGACGGCCGGCACCATGCTGGAGCCGATCGGCGCCAGGCCGAGCGCCTCGGACACCATGCCCATGGTGTTGGCGGTGAACTGCCCCGCGCAGGCGCCTGCCGTGGGCAGGCAGGCGCGGCTCATCGCTTCAAGCTCGTCGGCGGTGGCGTCGCCGGCCAGCACCTTGCCGATGGTCTCGTAGGTGTCGACGACGTTGAGGTCGCGGCCATCGGGCCCGGGCATCTGGCCCGGCAAGGCGGAGCCGCCATGCACGAACACGCTCGGCACGTTGCAGCGCACCATGCCCATCATCAGGCCCGGCAGGTTCTTGTCGCACGCGCCGATGGCGAAGATGCCGTCCCACTGGTGGCCGCGCGTCGAAGCCTCCACGCTGTCGGCGATCAGCTCGCGCGAGATCAGCGAGAAGCGCATGCCCGAGTGCGCCATGGTGAGGCCGTCGCTCACCGACACCACCGGACACTCGTGCGGCGTGCCGCCGCCTGCGTAGATGCCGGTCTTGGCATGCTGGGCCTGGTCGCGCAGGTTCAGGTTGCAGGGGCTCATCTCGCCGCCGGTGTGGAACACGCCGATGTGCGGACGCGCGATGTCCTCGTCGTCCTGCCCCAGCGCGTGCAGGAAGCTGCGCGTGGTCGCACGGATCACGCCGTCGCGGATGGTGGCGGAGCGGAAGGGCTTGCCGCTCTTGTTCGCTGGGTCGGTCATCGCGTCAGTAGGTGCTGCTGGCCGCCGCTGCCTTCGCGCCGTCCTTGAAGCGGGCGGCCAGCGCGCTGGTGGTGCGCACCAGCAGGTTGGTGTCGAGACCGACCGCGACGAAGAGCGCGCCGAGGTCGAGGTACTTGCGGGCCAGCGCCTCGTCGGGCGTCAGGATGCCCGCGGCCTTGCCCGCGCGGTTGATGCGCACGAAGGCATCTTCGATCGCGGCCTGCACTTCGGGGTGGCCCGGGTTGCCGATATGCCCCATCGATGCCGACAGGTCGGCCGGCCCGATGAAGACGCCGTCGATGCCCTCGGTGGCTGCGATGGCGTCCAGGTTGGAGAGCGCCTCGCGCGTCTCGGCCTGCACCAGCAGGCAGACCCGGTCATTCGCTTCCTTCGGATAGGCGGGATAGCGGCCCCAGCCCGAGGCGCGTGCACCGCCCATGCCGCGGATGCCGTCGGGCGGATAGCGCATCGCGCGCACGAGCGCCGTGGCCTGCTCGGGCGTGTCGACCATCGGCACCAGCAGCGTCTGGATGCCGAGGTCGAGGTACTGCTTGATCAGCGCCATGCCTGCGTCGCCATGACCGAGCGGCACGCGCGCGATCGCGTTCACGCCCGGGTAGGCGGCGATCGCCTGCGCCTGCTGCAGGATGCTCTGCAAGCCGTTGGGGGAGTGCTCGCCGTCGATCAGCAGCCAGTCGAAGCCGGCGCCGGCGCAGATCTCCGCGCTGTACGAATCGGCAAGGCCGAGCCAGAGGCCGATTTGAGCGCGCCGGGCGGCGAGTGCCTGCTTGAAGGGATTCGCGGGTGTTTGCATGGGGTGTCTTTCAGTCGGCGCCGGGCCGCCCCAAGGCGACTGCGGCCCCCTCGGGGGGCAGCGCAGCACACGAATTGGCAAGCGTGGGGGCCATGGTTTCAGATGAAGCGGAAGGCGATGGAACCGAGCGGACCGTAGTCGGCGTGGAAGGTGTCGCCCGGCACGGCCGTGGTCGGCCGCGTGAAAGAGCCGCCGAGCACCACCTCGCCGGCCTCCAGGCATTCGTCCCACGGCGCGAGCTTGTTGGCGAGCCAGGCCACGCCGGTGGCGGGATGGTTGAGCACGGCGGCGGCGACGCCTGATTCCTCGATGACGCCGTTCTTGTAGAGCAGGGCGCTGACCCAGCGCAGATCCAGCGCATCGGGCTTCACGGGCCGGCCGCCGGTCACGATGCCGGCATTGGCCGCGTTGTCGGCGATGGTGTCGAACACCTTGCGCATCGCCTTGGTGTGGCGGTCGAACTGCTCGATGCGCGCGTCGATGATCTCGATCGCCGGCACCACGTAGTCGGTGGCCGCCAGCACGTCGAAGATCGTCACGTTCGGCCCTTTCAAGCGCTTGCCGAGTACGAAGGCCAGTTCGACCTCGACGCGCGGCGCGATGAAGCGCTCGAAGGGAATGTCGCCGCCCTGCGCGAAGAACATGTCGTCGAGCAGCGTGCCGTAGTCCGGCTCGGTGATCTGGCTGGCCTGCTGCATCGCCCGTGAGGTGAGGCCGATCTTGTGCCCCTTGACCACGCGGCCCTCGGCGAGCTTGGTCTTGACCCACTCGCGCGAGATCGCATAGCCGTCCTCGACGGTCATCTCGGGATGGCGCTTGGAGAAATGCTCCACCTGCACGCGCGACTTCTCGCTTTCGTGAAGTTCGGCGGCGAGCTGCTGGATGACCTTGGGCGCGAGCATGAGGGGTGGGCCTGTTCCTATTTGTTGAAGAGCGGGTGCAGGTTGCTGAGCTTTCCGTCGTAGACCTGGCCGGGGCTTTCGTCGATCTGCAGCGTGAGGCCGATGTGGCGCCGCGCGAAGACCGGCTCGAAGTGCCGCCTGGCCTGTTCGAGCAATGCGTCGCCGATGCGCTTCTTCACCGCCTCGGACCGCCCCGCCGCCATCCGCACGTTGAGGTAGACGAAGGCGTAGTCCGCCTTGCCGTCGGCGACCGCATAGTGCGCGGCCGGATAGGCGAGCACGCGCGTGCCGCCTGTGGGATAGACCTGCTTGTCGTCCTCGTCGCGCTGTTCGAGCATGGTGTCGGCCAGCGTGCGGCACAGCGCCGAGATGTCGGTCTCTGGCTCCAGGTTCGGCGTGTAGAGGATCACGAGATGGGGCATGGTGGGCGCTCCTCAGGCAGTGGTGGCATCCGCAGGCAAGGGCGTGACCGGGAAGATCGCATTGATCTGCCCCGTGCCCGAGCTGCCGAAATAGGGCGTGACAATCTCGGCTGGCGCTTCGTAGCGGTCCCAGCCCAGCAGGCCGAGCAGCATCGCGGTGTCGTGCATGTCGCCTTCGCCCCAGCACTTGTCGGCGTACATCGGCAGCATGCCGATGAAGGTCTTCCAGTCGCCGGCCTTCCAGAGCTCGACCACGCGATGATCGACCTGTTCGAGGAAAGGGTCGTACACCTTGTGCATGAATTCCGGCGCGCGACCGTTGTCGGCGAAGTGGTGCGAGAGCGAGCCGCTGGCGAACACGGCCACCGTGCCGTCGTAGCGCTCCTCGATCGCGCGGCGCACCGCCAGCCCGAAGCGGCCCGACTCGCGCAGGTCGTGCCAGTCGCACCAGCCGCTGATGCTGATCACCTTGTAGTGCCGGTCGGCGTTCATGTAGCGCATCGGCACCAGCGTGCCGTACTCCAGGTCGAGCGTGGTGTCGCTGTGCGCGCGGCTCTTCACGCCCATCTCGTTGGCCATGTCACCGATCAGATGGCCGAGTTGCGGATTGCCCGGGTAGGCATATGGCATGTTCTTGATGAAGTGCGGCAACTCGTTGCTGGTGTAGATGCCTTCGAACTTCGGGCCGCAGTTGATGTGGTATTCGCTGTTGACCTGCCAGTGCACATCGAAGACCACGATGGTGTCGACGCCGAGCGCACGGCAGCGCCGGTCGATTTCCTTGTGGCCATTGATCGCGGCGTCGCGGCACCCGAAGTTCGGGCCGGGGAACTCCGACAGGTACATCGACGGCACATGCGTGATCTTGGCTGCGAGTGCGAGCTTGCCCATCTCAGGTTCCCCAATGCGGAATGTGATGCGAGCCCAATGAGACAGCCACGTTCTTCGGCTCGCAGAAGACCTCGTAGCTCCAGGTGCCGCCCTCGCGCCCCGTGCCCGAAGCCTTGGTGCCGCCGAAGGGCTGGCGCAGGTCGCGCACGTTCTGGCTGTTGACGAAGCACATGCCGGCTTCGACAGCGGCGGCCACGCGATGCGCGCGGCCGATGTTTTCGGTCCACACATAGCTCGACAGGCCGTAGGGGATGTCGTTGGCGAGGCGGATGGCATCGGCCTCGTCCTTGAACGGAATCAGGCAGGCCACCGGGCCGAAGATCTCGTCCTGCGCGATCTTCATGCGGTTGTCGACGTCGGCGAAGACGGTCGGCAGCACGTAGTTGCCCCTCTTCACGCGATCGGGCAACTCGGGCGCGCCGAGGCCACCGCACAGCAGGGTCGCGCCTTCCCTCGGGCCGAGCTCGATGTAGCTGCGTACCTTGGCGAGATGGGCCTGCGAAATCATCGGGCCGACGATGGTCTTTTCATCGAGCGGATCGCCCACGCTGATGCGCTTGGCGCGTTCCGCGAACTTCGCGACGAAGTCGGCATAGATCGATTGCTGCACCAGGATGCGCGACCCTGCGGTGCAGCGCTCGCCGTTGTTGCTGAAGATCATGAACACCGCTGCGTCGAGCGCGCGGTCCAGGTCGGCGTCGTCGAAGATCACGAACGGGCTCTTGCCGCCAAGTTCCATGCTGAACTTCTTGAGGCCCGCGCTCTTGACGATGCGATTGCCGGTGGCCGTCGACCCGGTGAACGAAATCGCCCGCACGTCTGGATGCGCCACCAGCGGCTCGCCGGCTTCCTTGCCGTAGCCGTGCACGAGGTTCAGCACGCCGGGCGGGATGCCGGCTTCGAGCGCCAGTTCTCCCAGTCGCGCAGCAGTGAGCGGCGAAAGCTCGCTCATCTTGAGCACCGCCGTGTTGCCGAAGGCGAGGCAGGGTGCGACCTTCCACGTCGCCGTCATGAAAGGCACGTTCCACGGCGAGATCAGCGCGCAGACGCCCACAGGGTGAAACAGTGTGTAGTTGAGGTGCGTTGGCGTCGGATAGGTGTGCCCGTCCACGCGGGTGCACATCTCCGCGAAGTAGTAGAAGTTGTCGGCCGCGCGCGGCACCAGTTGCTTGCCGGTCTGCGCGATGACCTGGCCGCAGTCGTTGGTCTCGGTCTGCGCGATCTCCGGCACGTTCTTCGCGATCAGGTCGCCGAGCTTGCGGATCAGCTTTGCACGCTCGGGTGCCGGCAGGCCGGCCCACTTCGGAAAGGCATCCTTCGCGGCCGCGACTGCGGCATTGACTTCGGCCTCGCCGCCTGAGGCGACTTCGGCCAGCACTTCCTGCGTGGCGGGGTTGACGGTCTGGAAGTAGTCGCGGCCGGCGACGGACTTGCCGTTGATGAGGTGGTCGATCTGCATTGGATGTCTCGTCCCTTGTTGGATGCGCTCAGGCTGCGGCTACCGTGTTGATCAGCGCGCCAATGCGCTCGATCTCCGTCACGATGACATCGCCGGGTCGACAGTCCACCACGCCATCGGGCGTGCCGGTCAGGATCAGGTCGCCGGGCGACAGCGTCATGAAGGCGCTGAAATATTCGATCAGGAAGGGCGCGTCGAAGATCATGTCCTTCGTGTTGCCCGATTGCGTGACCTTGCCGTTGACGGTGGTCTGCAGTGCCAGCGACATCGGGTCGGGCACGTCCTTCGCGTCGACCAGCCAGGGGCCGATCGGCGTGCAGGTGTCGCGGTTCTTCACGCGCAGGTTCGGGCGGTACCAGTTCTCGAGGTAGTCGCGGATGGCGTAGTCGTTGGCGACGGTGTAGCCGCCGATGAAGTCGTAGGCATCGTCGCGCCGCACCTTGCGTGCCGTCTTGCCGACGACGATCGCGAGCTCGCATTCGTAGTGCATGAACTGCACGTCCGACGGACGGTAGGTGAGCTGTCGATGGCCGGTGAGCGTGCTCTCGCCCTTGATGAACACCAGCGGTTCCTCCGGCGCCTTGAATTCCAGCTCCTTGGCGTGGTCGGCGTAGTTCAGGCCGAGGGCGAGGATCGTTCGCGGGCGCGCGACCGGTGCCAGCGGAGGCAGCCACATCACGGCATCGGCCGCCAGCCGTCGACCATCGGCCAGCCGCAGGCCGCCGTTGTCCTCCACGGCGTCATGCACCGCGCCTTCGAACAGGATGCGCGCGTGCTTCATGCTTGTTCCTTCACCAGCGTGTTGACCAGGGTCTCGAAGCCCGGCCCGCTGATCTCGATGCGGTCGCCGCCTTGTGCCAGCGGGCGGCCCGCGTCGCAGCCGAGCATCAGCACCTCGCCGTGCGAGAGCGTCATGAACTCGCCGACATCCGCCAGCAGTTGCGAGGCGCTGCGCACCATCTGCGAAAAATCGACCGACTGCTTCAGCTCGCCGTTGATGCGCACTTCGAGCTTGAACTCCGCCGGATCGGCGACCTCCTGCGCATCGCGCATCGCCGGGCCGATGCCCAGGAAGCCGTCGACGCACTTGAACTTGACCGGCGGCCGGAAAAAGCTGGCATGCGGGATCGACAGGTCGTTCATGAGCACGAAGCCTTCGACGTCGTTGTCTGCGCCGATCACCATCGCGACGGTGGCGCCGACCTCGACCGCATCGACCTTCGCCGGTACCGTGATCGCGCTGCCGTGCGGGCTCCACGTGTTGGCTGTCTTGACGTAGAGCACGGGGGCTTTCGGCGGGGCCTTGTAGGGTGGCTGGTCCATCTGCGGCGTCAGTGCCTCGACCTCCGCGCGGAAGTTCAGCAGCACGCCGTAGACGGTGCCCGTCGGCAGATAGCTCATGGTTGTTCCAGTGCGATGAGTTCGTCGAGCAGCTCATAGAGTTGGGCGAGCTTCTCCTTGCCCATCGCCTCTTCCATCCAGGCGTAGTGCGCCTCGATGGTGGTGGACAGCGTCTTCACGAGGTTGCGGCCGTGGGCGGTGGCTTCGACCACCGTGCGGCGCTGGTCCTCGGGGTCGCGGCTGCGCGTGATGAGTTCGTCGCGCTCCATCCGGGCAAGAACACCCGTCAGGCTCGGGCCGAGGATGTAGGCCTCGCGCGCCACGCGGCCGGTTTCGACCGCGCCGTGCTCACCAAGCACGCGCAGCACGCGCCACTGCTGGTCGGACAGTGCATGCTCGCGCAGGCTGGGCCGCGTATGGCCCATCACGGCCTCGCGGGCCTGCAGCAGCAGGCGAGGCAGGTTGCGATGGGTGAAGGGCGTGCTCATGGGGCCTCGATTTATTTAACATGTTAAATGATCGATGAAAAGGCAATCCCCGGGTTAACCCTCTGGGGCGCTGCCGACCCAAAAAGTGTTTCTCATTCTTGACAAATTGACCTGTTTGTACAGAATGAGAAACGCATATGCCAACCCCCGGCCCTGAACTCACCAACCAATCCGCTGCAGCGCTGGCCGCCATCGCGTCTGCCGTGCGCGCGCGCCGCAAGGATCTGGGCGTCAGCGCGGTCACCACGGCCGAGACTGCCGGCATCTCCCGCGTCACACTGCACCGCATCGAAAAGGGTGAGCCCGCAGTCACCATGGGGGCCTACCTGAGGGTGATGTCGGCGCTGGGCCTTCATCTCGAAGCCGGGCTGCCGCAGGCGGCAACCGAAACGCCTCGCCCTGGCTGGCTTCCCGCGCGCATCCGGATCGCGGACTATCCCTGGCTCAAGCAGCTCGCCTGGCAGATCCACGGCCCGCAGGAGCTGACGCCGCGCGAAGCCCTGGGCATCTACGAGCGCAACTGGCGCCATGTCGACCCAGAAACGCTTTCGGCAGCCGAGAAGGATCTGGTCGAAGCGCTGCGGCTTGCACTGGGAGGCGATGCCGTTGTTTGAGCGTCCGCACCACCGCCGCATCGCGCGGGTACTGCGGGCACTCGACGGGCCGAGGCTGCGCCAATGGGGTTGCCTGTTCGGCGGCGGCACCGCCATTGCACTGCGCTTCGACGAGTACCGCGAATCGCTTGACATCGATTTCCTCGTTTCGGATCTGGCTGCATACCGTGAACTGAGACAGACCCTCACCGCCGTCAACGGCTGGAAGACCATCCAGCGCAGCGGCGCCGAAGAGATACAGGCCGGCGATTGGCGGGCCGACCAGTACGGCATCCGCACGCGACTGCAATTCGATGAGCAGCCCATCAAGTTCGAGATCGTCTTCGAGGCGCGCATCGCTCTGGAGCCGCCCGGCAAGGCCGACGAGCTGTGCGGCATCGCCACTCTGACGCCGCTGGACATGGCCGCGAGCAAGCTGCTCGCCAACTCCGACCGGTGGGCCGACGACGGTGTGTTCAGCCGGGACCTGATCGACCTCGCGATGATGAAGCCTGCCTTGCCGCTGCTGCGCTCGGCGGTGGACAAGGCCGAGGGCGCCTACGGCGACTCCATCCGCCGCGATCTGCAGCGCGCCATCGACCGCATGGGCCAGCGCACAGGATGGCTGGAGCGCTGCATGCAGGTCATGGGCATGACCGATGCGCCAGTGCAGGTGTGGCAACGTGTCCGGGCGTTGAAACGGGTCCTTGCCTAAATCGGCGCCTTGCCCTTGACCGCCCACGCAAGCGCCGCGTACGAGCGCGGGCCGTCCGCATCGCCGTCGAGGTACGCCGACTCCACCGCTTCGCGGAGCCGCGCACGTTCCTCCGGGCCGAGCGTGGCGAGGTATTCCGCGGCCGGCCCCTCCTTGCCCTCGAAGGGCGTCCAGTAATCCGTGAATGAAGCGAACTCCATGCGGATCGAAAGCGTCGTCTCCTCCACGCCCTTGAAGCCCGCGTCCCGCCAAGCCTTGGCCAGTTCGCCAGGCCGCGTCATCGGCCGCGTGTAGTTGCGGGCACGGCGCACCCGCGCTTCCGGGTCGAGTGCGGCGGCTGTGTCGTAGAACATGCGGTTGGACACGAAGCCGCCCCGCGCGTCCCACACGGTCGCGCCGACCACGCCTCCGGGCTTCGCAACCCGCCGCATCTCCGCAATGGCCTTGCCCGGCTCCGGAACGAAGTGCAGCACGAGCAGCGAGAGCACGCGGTCGAAGCTCCGGTCGGGAAAAGGCAGCGCGCAGGCGTCGGCCACATCGAAGACGATGCGCGGATCCTGGTTGTGGCGCCGGGCATGCGCGATGTAGGGTTCGGCGAGGTCCACGCCGCGCACCTCGCCAGCGCCGGTGCGGCGGGTCACCGCGAAGGCCAGGTGGCCCGTGCCGCACCCGACATCAAGCACCTTTTCGCCGTCGGCGGTGCCGACGAAGTCCAGGAAGGGCAGGGCGAGCTGGCGGCTCCAGCGCCCCATCGTCCGTTCATAGCCGTCGCCGTCGGCGGCGACGAAGGTCGAGGAAGTGGTGGTCATCGAATGTCCCTTCCTGCAGATGCGCATCGGATCGACGGCGCGTGCGAGATGCTATGGCGCCGCGCCTTTCAAGGTCAACGCCCGAAGATGCCGGAGATCATCATCACCAGCCCCACGATGCTGGCCGCCCAGATCGCCGTGCGCAAATAAGCGATGCCGGCGCAGTAGACCGGGATGTACAGCACGCGTGCCCAGAAGAAGATCTCCGCCCCTGTGGCGATCTTCGGACTGGTGGAACCCGAGGCGTGGGCGACCAGCGCGATCGCGGCAAAGAGGACGAAGTTCTCGAGCGTGTTGCGGGCCGTTCGCTCGGCGCGTCCGGCCAAGGGCGTAGCCACGGGCAGGTTGTCGCGGTTTCCCAGCGCCATCATGGTCCCGGGGACCGTCCAGCCGCGGACCCGTACCAGGCTCGCGACCAGCAGAGTGAGCCACGTGAGAATGGCCATGTAGATCACGAGCATCAGCGTGGTGGTCATAGCGAGGTCTCCTTCTCCTGTTGGTGCTGCCCGTGTGCAGGCGCGCGACATTGTGCGCCGGGCTGGCCGGCGTGCCCAGCGTCCCTACACTCGCTGTCATGGCCAAAGAGAAAACGCTTTACGTCTGCAGCGAATGCGGCGGCACCAGCCCCAAGTGGCTCGGCAAATGCCCGAGCTGCGGCGCCTGGAACACATTGATCGAACAAGTCGGCCCTCCCGCGGGAGGGCCATCCAACAATCGCTTCGGCACGCAGTTCGCGGCGCTGGCGGGCTCGGCCGAACTGGCGACCCTGTCGGAGATCGAGGCCACCGACATCGCGCGCACGCCGACCGGCATCGACGAACTCGACCGCGTGCTCGGCGGCGGCATCGTGGACGGCGGCGTCACGCTGATCGGCGGCGACCCCGGCATCGGCAAATCGACGCTGCTGCTGCAAGCCGTCGACGCACTGCAGCGGGCCGGCCGCAACGCGCTCTACGTCACCGGCGAGGAAAGCGGCGCGCAGGTCGCGCTGCGCTCGCGCCGGCTCGGCCTGGAGCACTCGCAGGTGCAGGTGCTGGCCGAGATCCAGCTGGAGAAGATCCTCGCCACCCTCGACGCCAGCCGCCCGGCGATCGCGGTCATCGACTCGATCCAGACCGTCTACTCCGACCAGCTCACCTCAGCCCCCGGCTCCGTCGCGCAGGTGCGCGAGTGCGCCGCGCACCTCACCCGTTTCGCCAAGGCCAGCGGCACCGCGATCGTGCTGGTCGGCCACGTCACGAAGGAGGGCGCGCTGGCCGGCCCGCGCGTGCTGGAGCACATGGTCGACACGGTGCTGTACTTCGAGGGCGATACGCATTCGAGCTTCCGCCTGGTGCGCGCCATCAAGAACCGCTTCGGCGCCGTCAACGAGATCGGCGTCTTCGCGATGACCGAGCGCGGGCTCAAGGGCGTGACGAACCCGAGCGCGATCTTCCTGAGCCAGCACGCCGAGCCGGTGCCGGGCAGCGTGGTGCTGGTCACGCTCGAAGGCACGCGGCCGATGCTCGTCGAGATCCAGGCGCTGGTCGACAACGGCGGCCCGAGTCCGCGGCGGCTGTCGGTCGGCCTGGACCGTGATCGCCTCGCGATGCTGCTCGCGGTGCTGCACCGCCATGCGGGCGTGGCCTGCATGGACCAGGACGTGTTCGTCAATGCGGTGGGCGGCGTGCGCATCAGCGAGCCTGCGGCCGACCTGGCGGTGATGCTCTCGATCACGTCGAGCCTGCGCGGCAAGCCGCTGCCCAAGGGCTTCATCGCCTTCGGTGAAGTGGGGCTGGCCGGCGAAGTGCGGCCCGCGCCGCGCGGGCAGGAGCGGCTGCGCGAAGCAGCCAAGCTCGGCTTCAGCGTGGCGGTGGTGCCGAAGGCGAACGCGCCGCGCAAAGGCTCGAAGGAGATCGAGGGGCTGACGATCCATGCGGTGGAGCGGATCGAGGAGGCATTGGATATCGTGCGGCAGATGCAGTAGCAAATAGCGCTGGCAGGCGTGGTCGAAAGTCCGCCTCTGGCGGACAAAGTCAGGGCCAGCGCGTTGCCGCGGTGTCGGCATCCATGTCGTTGGGAGTGAGTGAGCTCATCAGTGCTACTGAGAGATAGCAGCCAACGGCTGCAACCAGCAACTGAAGAATTTCGCCGACCACCGGAATCAGTCGCCAAGGCAAGTTGAAGAGCACCAGGGTCGCCATGACCGAAAACAGCCCTATCCGAGCGCCTTGTCGATATATCGTCAACGTGCGACCCAGCGTGGGCACCTTGATTTTTGGCTCTCCACGATGCTTCTGCAGTGTCGACATGGCCGTCCTCCTTGATTCGAATAGGGCACTCGAGCCCGATTGTTGTCGACTGTAGCCGTGTCAGAAAGGTCACACCCCCGAGTCCCAGTAAGGCGGATCACCAAACGCCACCTTGAGCGCATCCGTCATCGCCCGCAGCTTCGCCGAAGGCGACCGCCCTTCCGGATGCGCGACGTACAAGAACTCTTCCTCCGAAGGAAGCCCGATATCAATGGCAAGCAGCCTGCCCGCCCGCAACGACTCCCCGACGATGAACGTAGGCAGCAGCGCGACGCCCAAGCCCGCCTCGCAGGCGTCCCGCATCATGTCCCCGTTGTTCACCCGCAGCGCCCGCGACGCGCGCACCGACACGAGCTCGCCATCGCGCCGAAACTGCCAATCGGCAACGCCCCGGTTCGTATAGAACACGCCCCGGTGCCGCTGCAAGTCGTCGACGCTGGAGGGCCGCCCTTGCTTCTCGATGTACTCCGGCGAGGCGACGAGCGCCCGGCGACTGCGCGCCAGCGTCCAAGCCACCAGACGCGAATCGACCAGTGGCCCGTTACGGACCACGCCGTCGTAGCCCTCCGATGCCGCGTCGATTCTTCGATCGTCCAGTTCGATCGCCAGCTCGATGCCGGGATGCGCCGCGATGAACGGATACAGCGCCGGCCCCAGGTGCATGCGCCCGAAGGTGACCGGCGCGGAAATCCTCAGCGGCCCGACCAGCGTGCCGCGCCGTTGCGCCAACTCCGCAGCGGCCTCGTCGACATCCCGCATGATGGCCGAGGCGCGCGCCAGGAAGGCGCTGCCGTCCTCGGTCAGCGTCAGCCCCCGCGTCGAGCGGTGCAGGAGACGGACGCCCAACTCCTTCTCAAGGTCGGCGAGGCGCTCGCTCACGACGGACTTGGACAGATTCAATCGTCGCGATGCCTCGCTGATCGAGCCTGACTCCGCGACGGCCACGAAGGTGGCCATGCCGTCGAGCTTCACCATGCCCGGTCAGGTGCGGGTGATGGATGCACCGCCATCGACCAGCGATGCCGTGCCGGTGACGAAGGCCGAATCGTCCGAGGCAAGGTACAGCACCGAGCGAGCCAGTTCCTCCGGCGTCGCGACGCGCTTGAGCGCGTGCAGGTTCGTGATGAAGGACTGCGACTCCTTGGTGTTGTTCATGCTGCGGTACATGTCGGTGTCGACGGCGCCCGGCAGGATCGAATTCACGCGCACCCCTTGCGGACCGTACTCGGCAGCGAGCGCCTGCGTGAGGCCGATGAGGCCGGCCTTGCTCGCCGCGTACGCCGCCACACCCGGGAACGCGAAGCTGTGGCCCACGAAGGTCGAGGTGAAGATGACCGAGCCGCCGCCGTTCTCCAGCATCTGCGCGACCTGGTGCTTCGCGCCGAGGAACGCGCCGGTCAGGTTGATCGCCAGGGTGTCGCTCCAGCCGGCTTCCGAGATCCCCGTGCTGGGGCCGCCTTCGCCGAGCGTGCCTGCATTGTTGAATGCGATGTCGAGGCGCCCGTAAGTCGACACGGCCAGCGCGACGAGGGCGCGCGCATAGTCTTCGGAGCGCACGTCGCCGGCGAGTGCGACGGCCTGGCCGCCGGCGGCGCGAATTTCTCCGACGAGCTTTTCCAGTTCGGCCGCCCGGCGCGCGCCGACGACCAGCCTGGCGCCTTCCGCCGCGAACAGCTTCGCGGTGGCATGGCCGATACCCGCGCTGGCGCCGGTGATGAGAGCTACTTTTCCTTCAAGACGGTTCACGATTCGATCCTTTCGTTGCTGATCGATGCGATCAGATGCAGTCAGTATGGAGACCGGAAGGCGTTCGCGGTAGACGTCGAATGGCGATGTTGGCTTTCGGAAAAGCCGAACGACCGGGAGGCGATTTGCAGCGGATTGTCACGTTTAGTGAATATTCGTTCGCCAAAAACCTAAAAGCCCTAAGATTGCCGCCGTGAAACCCAAGGACGACGAAAAGCTCCGCGCCATCGCCGAGGCCACGTTCACGCTGGTCGAGCAGACCGGGCTGAGCGGCCTGACCATGGCCGCCATCGCCCGCGAGGCCGGACTTGCCACCGGCACGCTGTACGTCTACTTCAAGTCGAAGGAAGAGCTGATGGTCGCGCTCTACGAGCAGGCCAAGACGACGACCACCGCCAGCCTCTTGCAAGGCGACGACCCGAACGCGCCCTTCCGCAGCCGCTTCCGGCACATGTGGATGAACTGGCTCGAACACCGGCTGACGCACTATGCGGAGGTCGTCTTCGTGGAGCAGTACTACAACTCGCCCTGGTTCACCGAAGAGAGCCGCAACCTCTCCGCCCGGCTCATCAAGCACTGGGTCGACATGATCGAGTCGGCCAAGGCGCACCAGATCCTGAAGGACGTGCCGACGGTCCTCCTGACCAACAGCTTCGGCGGCTCGGTGCGCGAGACTGCCAACCTGCTTCGCTCCGGCGCGCTGGCCCGCACGGACGAGAACCTCGCAATGGCCTTCGGCCTCTGCTGGGACGGAATCAAAGCCTGAAAAGCGCTCTCCCCAAGGCTTGCCCACGTCGTGTGGCCGCCTACCCCCTTCCGAGGGCAACCCCTTTGGCCCGACAAAGCCGGTTCCGCGGGATTCCTGGTCTTGGCCGCTTGACCTCGCATGCGCACAGGTCTATTGTTTGACCGAACCGATATTCACCCAAGAAGAGGAAACCCCACCATGACCACCCTCAGCATCAACGGCAAGGACCGGCAGGTCGACGCCGACCCCTCCACCCCCATCCTCTGGGCCCTGCGCGACACGCTCGGCATGACGGGCACCAAGTTCGGTTGCGGCGCGGCGCTGTGCGGCGCCTGCACGGTGCACCTCAACGGCCAGGCGATCCGCTCGTGCGTCACGCCGATCTCCGCCGCGGCGGGCCAGAAGATCACCACCATCGAAGCCATCACCGATGGCGGCGACAAGGTCGGCAAGGCCGTGCACGACGCCTGGGTCAAACATGACGTCGCGCAATGCGGCTACTGCCAGAGCGGCCAGATTATGTCGGCCACCGCCTTCCTGAAAACCGTCGCGCCCGGCAAGCTGCCCAGCGAATCCGAGATCGATTCGGCCATGGCCGGCAACATCTGCCGCTGCGGCACCTACGCGCGCATCCGCGCCGCCGTCGCCGACGCCGCGAAGACGCTGGCTTGAAGAAGGAGACTCACCATGAACTTCGATCAAGCCACCTTCGAACTCCCCGCCAACCTCCGCGCGCTGATGAAGCGCCAGGACGACACCCCCGAACTCACCGGCCTGCCGCGCCGCAGCTTCCTCAAGCTCACGGCAGTGGGCGGCTTCGCACTCGGCGTCTTCCCGATGGCCGCGCTCGCGCACGACACGAGCGCAGCGGCCGCCAAGCCCGCAGGCCTGAAGCCGCTGCAGCAACCCGCGGCCTTCGTGCACATCGACCGCGACGGCACGACCACCATCACCATCAACCGGCTCGACTTCGGGCAAGGCGTGCAGACCGGCCTGCCGATGATCCTGGCGGAAGAACTCGACGCCGACTGGTCGAAGGTGCGTAGCGTCCACGGCACCAACGACCCGGCCTATGTCGACCCCGCCTTCGGCATGCACATCACCGGCGGCTCGGGTTCGATCAAGAACTCGTACACGCAATACCGCGAACTCGGCGCCCGCACCCGCGCCATGCTCGTCAGCGCGGCGGCCGCGCAGTGGAAGGTGGACCCCGCGGCGCTGCAAACCCGCAATGGTGTCGTCATCGGCCCCGGCGGCAAGCAACTCGGCTACGGCGAACTGGCCGAAGCAGCGATGAAGCTGCCCGTGCCCGAAACCGTCAAGCTCAAGGACCCGAAAGACTTCCGCCTCATCGGCAAGCCCACCGGCCGGCTCGACGCGCAGGCCAAGTCCAGCGGCCACCAGGACTACGGCATCGACATGCACCTGCCCGGCATGCTGACCGCCGTCGTGTCCCATCCGCCGGTGTTCGGCGCCAAGCTCAAGTCGGTGGACGACAGCGCCGCCAAGGCGATCAAGGGCGTCAAGGCCGTGCTGCGCGTGCCGCTGGACCGCGGCGCCGAAGGCGTGGCCGTGGTCGCCGACGGCTACTGGCCCGCCAAGCAGGGCCGCGATGCGCTCAAGCTCGACTGGGACACCAGCGCTGTCGAGAAGGTCGACAGCGAGAAGCAGCTCGCGCAATACCGCGAACTCGCGAAGCAGCCAGGCAAACGCAAGTACGACGCCGACGTCTCGAAGCTCGCCGCGGCCCCGCACAAGATCGAGGCCGAATTCGTCTTCCCCTACCTCGCGCACGCGCCGATGGAGCCGCTCAACTGCACCGTCAGCCTCGCGGCAGGCAAGGCCGAAGTGTGGACCGGCACGCAGATGCCCGGCATCGACGGCATGGCCGCCGCCAAGGTGCTGGGCGTGCCGCCGGAGAACGTCAAGGTCCACGTGCAGATGGCGGGCGGCGGCTTCGGCCGTCGCGGCCTGCTGACCAGCGACTTCGTGTCCGAGGCCTGCAGCGTCGTCAAGGCCGCGCAGGCCGCCGGCATTGCCGCGCCCATCCGCACGCTGTGGAGCCGCGAGGACGACATCAAGGGCGGCTACTACCGCCCGATGCACCTGCACACCGCGAAGATCGGGTTCGACGCGCAGGGCAAGGTCACCGGCTGGGACCACGTCATCGTCGGCCAGTCGCTGCTCATGGGCAGCATGTTCGAGCCGATGATGGTCAAGGACGGCATCGACGCCACCGCCGTCGAAGGCATGAAGGAGCCCTACGACCTGCCGATGCGGCTCACCGTGCACCACCCCAAGCTCAACGTGCCGGTGCTCTGGTGGCGCAGCGTGGGCTCGACCCACACCGCGTTCGTCATGGAAACGCTCGTCGACGAAATCGCCCGCACCACCAAGCAGGACCCGGTCGCCTACCGCATGAAGCTCATCGGCGACCAGCACCCGCGCCACAAGGCCGCACTGCAACTGGCGGTGGACCAGTCCGGCTACGGCAAGAAGAAGCTCGACGCCGGCCGGGCTTGGGGCGTGGCCGTGCACGAATCCTTCAACTCGGTGGTCGCGTATGTCGTCGAAGCCTCGGTGAAGGACGGCACGCCCATCCTGCACAACGTGACGGCCGGCGTGCACTGCAATCTCGCGGTCAACCCGAAGAGCGTGGAGGCGCAAGTGCAGGGCGGCGCGGTGATGGGGCTGTCGATGTGCCTGCCCGGCGCGGCGATCACGCTGAAGGACGGGGTGGTGCAGCAGAGCAACTTTGGGGACTTTGTGGTGCCGCGGATTACGGACATGCCGCAGATTGCGGTGCATATCGTGCCGAGTGCGGATGCGCCTACCGGCATGGGTGAGCCAGGGCTGCCGCCGCTGGCGCCGGCGTTTGCGAATGCGGTGGCGGCGGTTACGGGGAAGGCGGTCCGAGGGTTGCCTTTTAAGTTGGCTTGAGGAGATCGGATATCGCAGGCCCGCGCGAATAGCGCTGGCATACTGCCAAGTCGCGTCGAAAAAGGACGCGGTGGGTTTGGAAGCCCGCGATGGAGTTTTTTACGGCGAAAGCCGCAGTTGCCTTTGGCCTGCGGCTTCGTCGCTCGTGCCCCAGTTTTTGGCGGCCCGGGCGGGAGGACGCAAGTCCTGCCGGTTCTTTCGTAAGAAACTCCCCCGGTCTTCCAACCCGTTCGGGCCGCCGCCTCCGTTTGGAAGCGGGCGTGGCGGTTGAAGCGAGACCGTTTCACTAGGGAGTTAAAAAAGAATGGCGAAGTCTGATCGCGCATCCGCGAGTTCTCACGGCGATCCCAAATCCAAAATGCGCAAAGCCGGTAGACGTCGGCTGGCAACAAGCCCCGCGCCTCGGAAGTCAGCAAAGAACAAGGCCGCGAGCGACGCGGTGCTACTGGTGGAGGACGAGTTCAACAACCTGCGCGCGGCACATCGTGCGTACGACTGCGTGCGGAGCTTTCTGACGCCTCTTCATCTCCAAGAGTTCGAAGAGTTCCATATTCAGCCGACCGAGTTGCGCGCCTTGATGGAGGTGGTCAACGCGGAGATGCTGCGACGGATGCAGGTCGTGAACGAAGCGATTCAGTCGGTGCGGAAGGCGCTTCACTGAGGCTTGCAGAAAGCCAGGCCGTTGCTCGGTCTCCGGCGGACGTTCACCCCTTTTGGGGGCTTCCGCTGAAGACTGGGAGCTGCCGGCCAAGTTGCCGCAGCTGGAGGACTGCTTAGCTCGTTTGCGGGCACTCTTGAATATCCGCTTCAGGGGCGCAAACTGGAGCTCGGATCCATGAGGGACGAGTCCGATGCTTCCCGCGAGTGCGGCAGCATTGGACGCGGCTTCAGAAGTCTTCGTTGCCCGCATCCGGCGGAAAGCGGCGCTCCAATTCCGACTCGATTGCCTGTCCAAACGCTGCCACCATGCCGCGCACCCGAAGCACATCGTCGGCTGACACGGACACCACATTCCCGTCCCGCGTCCGGCCCGCCCGATGCACGATGTCGTGCCGAATGACGACCTCGCGCATCAACTCGCCGATGTCTGGCACCACGATGTCCAACCCGGCTTGCACCATCGGCTTGATCTTGTCGAGCCGATGCCAGATTAAGTCCTGAAGGTACTGCCGAACCTCCTCGTCCAAGGCATCGAGTCGATCGAACACTTGGTCTAGTGTCAAGCCGCGTGCCTTGAAATCCTTGTTTCGCGACACGAAGCGCCGCAGTGCTGCGTTGTCGTGGCAAACCCAGTAGGTCACCGTGTCCGCCAGATAGGCCTCGAGCGCCGCGATCAGCGAGCTGTGCGCCATCTGGTGAATTAGTTCCGCCTCGAGGGCCGGTGTCTGCACGGCGAGCACGGCATCGATCTGCCCCAGCCTGCCCTGCAGAAATCGCATCGGATCGCTGCGCAGCACCACCAAGAACGACAACTCGTCGTCGTAGTCGACACCCTCGTGCTCAATGGGCGCCCAAGCGTCACCGACGTCGCCCCAAAGGTCCCGGATCAGCTTTTCCATCACCGGGTAGGGCACAGACTGGTCAAAGCGTTCCTGGATGACGTCGTTCGGGTTGTAGGGCCCGCCGAAGACGAACATGTAGCCACCCTCCTGGCTAGAGTACGGCGTCTGGTTGGCAGGGTCTTCGTAGCGCGCGTGGAACCAGCGGCGCATGGCCTCGATCTGCAGTTCCGGCGGTGCCTCTTGGAGCCACGCGTCGTTAGGCTCGAAAGGATGTTGATCGCCGTTGCCCGCCTCTGGGGGAAGTTCAGGTCCGTCGTAGTCCATGTGGTCGTTGTGGCCCATTGGAGCTTCGCTTCGCGTCGAACTACGGATGGCCCGAGGCGCCGTCGACATGAACTCTCATGCTCGGGTAATAGGTGGTGATGGGATTGTCAACAGCGTCGGGGTCATCCAGCGCCCGTCGAACTTGGCTCGCGATCTCGGACCGGTACGTCTCGATCTTGGGGACGAACTCATGCAGGCCGCTGGTGTCGATGCGTATGGTCCGAATTTGATTGAGGTCGAAGGGGATCCGATCGGCCACGCGAACAAGTTGCACGACGGGTAATCGCACTGCATGGCGCAGGGCGAGTTCGTAGAAGACGTTAGGGTTATGGAAGGATAGATCGGCAATGACGAGACGCGAACGCAACAAGTACTCGATGATCTGCCTTGTGATCGTCCCAGGCTTATCGATCATGTCAGCACGAACAACCTTCAACCCGAACTGTTCAAGCGCCGGTTCGATGAGAGAGCCGAGGAATAGGTCAGCGTGTTTGCGTTGGTCACTACCGTCTTCGCCGATAGGCGTGACATAAAAACATGTGGTCTCGAAGTGCGCATGCTCCGTTGTCACAATCGCGTGAGATCGTCCTTCAGCTGCACGCTCAACCCGGCCTTGGATCGCCTGCGCGGAGGGCGCAGCTGCGGGCCTGCCTTGTGTCGCCGGTAGCGAGTCGAGCAGGTGATCGATCGTGATGATTCGCTCGGCGCCGGAGAGGGTTTGTAGAAGCCCGACGAAGCGCAGGTTGACGATGAAGGTGTCGACACACTCTTCGCTCATTTCCTCGGCGACTCCGACATCTTTTGCCGCATCGATCAGGGCCGCTCGGGCAGGCAACTTGTTGGACATGAAGCGGGCATAGAGGCCTGAGAACGGTGCGATGTCCTCAATTGCTAACTTCACTCGCGCTTTAGCCTGCTCGCGTGGCGCAGGGTCAGTGTCGACTGCCTTCAAACCGTCGGCAGTGATCTTCAAGTGATCCGCTTGGTAGCCGCCTTCGATCAACCCGTACTTGTTCGAATTGATGATGAGTTGTCGGCTTGGGCCGCTCTCCGGCGACTTGCCGAGGTGATCGAAAATACTGAGACGCCGGACGGGTTGTCCGCTTCCGAACGCGTAGATCGTCTTTGCGAAATCCAGTGCCTCCTCGAAGGGAGCGGCAGGGAAAGGGCGCTGTGCCCGCTTTCGCTTCTCAGCGGCAGCATGCTCAACGCGGGCATTGGCTTCCGCAACAGGATCGGGCGTCGCGCCCTTTTTTGCTCGTGGCATTTCCTATCTTCTTCCTCTGCTATTGGTGGCCGCGACTATGCCTGAAACCAAACCGGCTGCTCGGAGGGTGAGCGAACGTGGCGACTTTGGAGGGCAGTGCGCGGGATGCAATGCGGCTAGAAGTGGGCTTTGCTCAAAAGGCCTACCCTGTAAGCTAGGCAACCCTGACGCCAGGCGCACCAGAGTGGGCGCATTGGCTGTTGACTAAGGTTATGAGCCAAGCGGGAATCACGCACATTTTCTGAACTGCTACGACAGCCCGAAGTCCGAAGCGTGCATCCGATAGAAGCGAGGTCGAAAGACCACTTCTTGGCCGATAGCAGCCGCCCGGTCACCTCCCGCGAGCGGCCGCAACCGCTGCCTTGCAGCCATATCAAGGGAACTCTGCATTCACGTACCCCATTCGACCCGGAAAATATTGCACAGTCTCCTTCACTGGTGATCGTGCCTCGAATACCAGGTAAGGGTCAGCGCGCCATGATGCAAAGCTGACTACCGGAACCTTAAATGGCCGTCCTGCTCCCCGCCCTCAGCACCTGCGTAGCCCGCATGACCTCCGGCGAGCGCCGCCTCGCCGAGCGCTTGCAGCAGAAGCTCGACGAGGACTACCTGCTCTGGTTCGACGTCCCCATCGGCCCAGGCAGTGCCATCCCGACTTCGTCGTCCTGCACCCGCTCCGTGGCCTGCTGATCCTGGAGACCAAGGACTGGCGTCTCGGCACCATCCAGAAGGCCAGCCGGGGCGACTGGGTGATCGCGCCCGACGGCGTGCCCAAGAGCGTGCCCAACCCCATCGCGCAGGCGCGCCACCAGACGCTGCAGGTGGTCGATGCCCTCAAGCGCGACGCGCAACTGATCGTTCACGAAGGTAAGTGGCAAGGCATGCTCACCTTTCCGTGGAGCTACGGCGTCGTCTTCACGCGCATCACCCGCAAGCAGTTCGAAGCCGCCGGGCTCGCGAGCGCGATCGAGTCGAACCGCGTGATCTGCTCCGACGAGATGCTGGAGGACGTCGAGCCCGAGGCCTTCCAGAGCCGGCTGTGGGACATGTTCCCGCAGCTCATGCGCGGCACGCTGTCGCTGCCCCAGATCGACCGCGTGCGGTGGAACCTGTTTCCCGAAGTGCGCGTGGCCGAGCAGGGCTTGCTCTTCTCTTCCTCTCCTTTCGACGATGCGGATGAAGCGGCGTCCATCCCCGACTTCCTGCGCGTGATGGATCTGCAGCAGGAGCAGTTGGCGCGCAGCCTCGGCGAAGGCCACCGCGTGATCCACGGCGTGGCCGGCTCCGGCAAGACCATGATCCTGGGCTACCGCGCGGAGTACCTGGCCAAGGCCGCGACCGACGCGGCCAAGCCGGTGCTCGTGCTTTGCTACAACGAGCCACTGGCGGTCAAGCTGCAGGCCGTGATGCGGGCCAAGTCACTGGGGCAGCGCGTGCATGTGCGGCACTTCCACAAGTGGTGTCGCGACCAGCTGGTGGCTTTCGGTCAGCCCTTGCCGCGCAACGACCAGCCCGTCGGCGCCGTGATGGAGCAGATGGTGCACAACGTCATCGTCGGCGTCGAGCGTCGCATGATCCCCTCGGGCCAGTACCTGGCAGTGCTGGTCGACGAGGGCCACGATTTCGCGCCCGAATGGCTCAAGCTGGTCACGCAGATGGTCGACCCGACCACCAACAGCCTGCTGCTGCTCTACGACGATGCGCAGAGCATCTACGACAAGCGGCGCGGCAAGCCTTTCAGCTTCAAGAGCGTCGGCGTGCAGGCGCAGGGCCGCACCACCATCCTGAAGATCAACTACCGCAACACGCGGCAGATCCTGCAGACCGCCAGCGCGATGGCGGCGGACCTGTTGCGCCCGCAGGAAAGGGACGATGACGGCATCCCGCTGCTGCAACCCGTGAGCTGCGGCCGCGACGGCGCGGAGCCGATCGTCATCGACCTGCCGACCCCGCGCGAGCAGGCCGACCGCATCGCGGACCTGATGGCCAGCGCGCACAACGAAGGTTATGCCTGGGGCGACATGGCGGTGCTGTGCCGAAGCTGGGCGCTGATGGATGAATGCTCGCGGGCGCTGACCCGCCGCCGGCTGCCGCACAAGGTGCGCAAGGGCACGAACGACTTCGATCCGCTGGCGGACAACATCAAGGTGATGACATTGCATGCGAGCAAGGGTCTGGAGTTTCCGGTCGTCGCGGTGGTGGGGGCGCGGCAACCTGTGGCGGGCAGTGAAAGCAGCGCTGCCGATGGGGATGCGCTGGAGGAGATGCGGCTGTTCTACGTTGGGGCGACACGGGCGACGTCGCGGCTCATCGTGGCCAACGCAGTGCGGCACTGATCAAAACCTGCCTGAATCTGTAGCCACGACCATCGGGCGCGATACGACGCGGCTTTCGCGTCGAACAGCTCGCGATGCGGCATCAGCGGATTCATCGTCAACACACCGTCGTACAGCATCGCGAGGCCATTCGGCGCATAGAGTTCGCCCGGCCGAACACCGACGCACGTTGCCGGAACAAGGAATCGATCGATCCCATCTCGCGCGCTGCGCAGTTCCTCGTACGGATGCCCGAAGTACGACTTGTACCAGAGATGAACGCGCGCCTGGTTCGATGCTTCCACCGTGATGCCGAGATCGCCGAGCACTTCATCAACGCGCGCTTGCACGCAACGCTCACCTTCGTCGCTCGTGTCACTGGCGTCGAAGTAGAACAGGTCGTAGTCCTTGATGCCCGCCTCCGGCGCACGCCCAGACCGCAGGTTCCACACCGTCTGAAAAAGGCAGCCGGCGACCAGCCATCCGTCCGGCAGGGCCAGGTCGCCCCAGCGCTCAAGGATTGCCCGGTTGTTGCGGTTTTTGAGAATGTCAGTGATGAAGCGTTCTTGCATTGCATGAAGGCTATCCGATCCAACGAGTCCTTCACTTCGCTGCAACGAGTCCAAGCCTTCGCCATTTCCCTCGACGAATGCGGCAGTAATTCACAGCGTGACTGTCCGCCCCCCTCCCCGAGGGTGGGGGTGTCTGACTACCAGCCGACCGAAACTGGAAGACATGATCCAAAACATGACTTGCAGCTTGGCGGCGGCTGCGCTCTTGCTGAGCGGATGCTCCACCATGGTGGTCTACTCGCCAAAACTGGGTAGCGAATCGCAAACACTGAAATACGTGCAGGGCGTTGGCACTCTGGCCGAGAAGAGCAGCACCCAGGAAGTTTTCATGTACCCCACGTTCAAGACGCAGGGTACGTCGATGCCGACCTTCACCGTTGGGTTCGCGAACAATTCAGGTGAGGCTGTCAACTTCAGCCCCGACAACATCAAGGCGTTCTTCCGCGGCACACCGATCCCGATCTATACGTACGTCGAGCGAACATCGGAAATCCAGTCCGCGAAGCGAAGTGAGCAGATTGCACTCGCGATCGTTGGCGGCCTCGCCGCGGGCGCTGCTGCGTACAGTGCGTCGCATCGCACGTACCAATCGAGCTACTCGGGCTTTGCCGGCAACCGCTATGGCTCAACGACTTTCGCAGGCACGAACACGGTGAAGGTCTATGACCCGCTCAGCGGCATCGTGGCCGGCGCGGCCATCGGCGGCGCCACGGCCTTGAGCATTCAGCAAGTCGAGTTCAATGCACAGAACCAGGAGCTGGCGGCAAACGCCATCTTGCAGATGAACACCGTCGACCCTCTGCAGATGGTGACCGGCGATCTGGTGTTGAAGAATTGCTGCGACCCGCACCCGACGTCGGAGGACGTGATTCGCTTCGAGGTCACCGCGGGTGGCAAGACCTCCACATTCCAGTTCGACCGCAAGAAGGTGTCCCAGTAGACGAGGTAGCGATGATCGCGCTTATCTCCGTCAAACAACTCTCCCCGTTCGAACCCCCGGGGCATGTCGCGCAGATCCGGTCGCGCTGATCAAGCGCGTCCTGTCGTTGCCAACGCGCTGAACCGCCAGCAAAGACAGCTTGAAGCCTAAGTTTTAGTTTGTCACACTACCTGCCGACCGCGGCAGGCTGTGCTGCCGGCAAAGCTATGGAAAGGGCGCCCCATGGTTCACGACAGCGAGCTGGCCGAGCCGGAGTCACACCCGTGATCGCCATGGCCATCGACGTTGTGGCGCCGCACATGCGCCGCACGTTGTCCGGTCGGCTCTTCCTCGTCCTCGGGGCGTTGTCACTTCTCGCCGCCTGCGGCAAGGAGCCGCCAAAGCTGGCGCCGGCGCCGCTCGAAGTCAGCATCGTCACCGTCAAACCCGGCGACATCAACATCTCACGCGAATACGTCGCGCAAACCCAGAGCTCGCAGGCTGTCAACATCCAGGCGCGCGTCTCGGGTTGGCTCGACAAGCGGGTCTACACCGAAGGCTCGGTGGTCAAGGCCGGGCAGGTGCTGTTCCGCATGGACCCGAAGCCCTTCCAGGCGCAGCTCGATGCGGCCAAGGCCGCGCTGCAGCGCAACCAGGCGGCGCTGACGGTGGCGACGTCCAACCTGAACCGCACCAAGCCGCTGGCGCAGAAGAACGCGCTGTCGCAGAAGGACCTGGACGACGCGCAGGGCCAGTACGAGCAGGCCGCCGCGGCGGTGGAGCAGTCGAAGGCGCAGGTCACCTCGGCGCAGCTGGACCTGAGCTATACGGTGATCAGCTCGCCGGTCAACGGCGTGAGCAGCTACGCCGCGGTGGCCGACGGCACCTACCTGAATCCGCAGAACGCGCAGTTGACCACGGTGTCGGTGCTGACGCCGATGTGGGTCAACTTCAGCCTGTCGGAGAACGAGTACCTGCGCGTGCAGGACGACATCCGCGAGGGTCGGCTGATCCTGCCCAAGGACCTGGCGATGACGGTGGAGATCGTTCAGGCGGACAACAGCGTCTTTCCTTTCAACGGCAAGATCACTTTCGCCGACCCCTCGTACAGCGCGCAGACGGGCACGTTCCTGATCCGCGCCACGGTGGACAACCCCAAGGGCGTGCTGCGTCCCAACCAGTATGTGCGCGCGCGGCTGAAGGGTGCGGTGCGGCCGAACGCCATCCTGATTCCGCAGCGCGCGGTGCAGCAGGGTGCGAAGGGCCATTTCGCGTGGGTGGTGAACAAGGACGGCATGGCCGAACTGCGGCCGCTGGTGGTGGGCGACTGGCTCGGCGACAACTGGTTCGTCAATGAAGGGCTGAGCGCGGGCGACCGGGTGGTGGTCGACGGCGGCCAGCGCCTGTCGCCCAATGCCCATGTGATCGTCGTGCAGGCCGACGGCACTTCCACCGGCGCGGGCGGCGCCAGCGCGCCGGCAAGCGCCACTCGCTGAAGGGCGCATGTTCTCCCGCTTCTTCATCGAACGACCGATCTTCGCGGCGGTGGTCGCCATCATCCTGTGCCTCGCCGGGCTGGTGGCGATGACGCAGCTTCCGGTGGAACAGTACCCGGCGATCACGCCGGTGCAGGTGACGGTGCAGGCGACCTATCCGGGCGCCGACAGCAAGTCGCTGGCCGACAGCGTGGCCTCGCCGATCGAGGCGCAGATCAACGGCGTCGACAACATGCTCTACATGAGCAGCACCAGCTCGGCCAGCGGCCAGCTGACGCTGACGGTGTACTTCTCGCTCAACACCGACCCCGACATCGCGCAGGTGCAGGTGCAGAACCGCGTCAACATGGCCTTGCCGCAGTTGCCCGAAGCGGTGCAGCAGCAGGGCGTGTCGGTGCAAAAGAAGAGCTCGTCGATCATGATGCTGGTGGCCGTCACCGGCAAGGGCGGGCGCTACAGCGCGGACTACGTCGCCAACTACGCCAACGTCTACGTGCTCGATGCGCTCAAGCGCGTCAACGGCGCCGGCCAGGCGCAGATCATGGGCGTGCCCGACCAGGCGATGCGCATCTGGATGAATCCGGACCGCATGGCCTCGCTGAGCGTCACCACCACCGACATCGCCAACGCGGTGAACCAGCAGAACGCGCTCTTCGGTGCCGGCCAGATCGGCCAGGAGCCGAGCAGCGGCGATGTTCAGCTGACCTTTCCGGTGGTGACGCAGAGCCAGTTCGTCGATCCGCGGCAGTACGAGCGCATCATCCTGCGCGCCAATTCCGACGGCAGCGCCATCGTGCGCCTGGGCGACGTGGCGCGCGCAGAGGTGGGCCTGCGCCAGTACATCGTCGACAGCCGGTTGAACCGCGAGCCGGCAACGCTCATCGCCATCTACCAGCAGCCCGGCGCCAACGGCCTGCTGGTGTCGAATGCGGTCCGCAAGGCGCTCGACGAGGCGAAGTCGCGCTTCCCGGCGGGGCTCGAAGTCAGCATCGCGCTGGACACCAACGACTTCGTGCGTCTGTCGATCGAGGAGGTGATCCACACGCTGGCCGAGGCGCTGGTGCTGGTGGTGCTGGTGGTCTATTTGTTCCTGCAGAGTTTCCGCACCACGCTGATCTGCGCGGTGGCGATCATCGTGTCGCTGGTCGCCACCTTCACCGGGATGCTGGCGCTGGGCTTCTCGATCAACCTGCTCACGCTGTTCGGGCTGATCCTGGCGATCGGCATGGTGGTCGACGACGCGATCGTGGTGTGCGAGAACGTCGAGCGCAACATGGCGCAGCACCACCTGTCGCCGACGGAGGCGACGATCCGCTCGATGGGCGAGATCGGCAGTTCGCTGGTTGCCGTGGTGCTGGTGATGGCGGCGGTGTTCGTGCCGGCGGCCTTCCTGCCGGGCACCACCGGGCAGTTGTACAAGCAGTTCGCGATCACCATCGTGGTGTCGGTGGTCATCTCCGGCTTCGTCGCGCTCACGCTGACGCCCGCGATGTGCGCGCTGCTGTTGAAGCACAACCCGCCGCCTACGCGCGGTTTCTTCGCCTGGTTCAACCGACAGGTCGACAGCCTGACGCGCGGCTTCGGCCATGCGGTGGAGTTTGTCATCGCCCGCATGCTGGTGGCCTTCGTGCTGCTGGCGCTGTTCCTGTACGCGATCTGGCATCTGTTCCATGTGCTGCCGACGAGCTTCGTGCCACAGGAGGACCAGGGCTATGCGATGGTCGCGATCATCATGCCGCAGGCCGCGAGCCTGAAACGCACGCAGGCAGTGGCCGAACGCGCCGACGCGATCCTGGCGAAGATTCCCGGCGTGGCCACGCGCTCGATGATCACCGGCTACAGCCTGGTGGACAGCGGCTTCAAGACCAACGCCGCAACCTTCTTCATCACCTTCACCGACTTCAAGCAACGCTACGCCGACATCGCCACCGCCAAGGAACAGAACGCGCGCGCCATCCTGGGCCGCTTCTATGAAGAAGCGAAGCACATCCAGGAGGCGGTGGTGCTGCCGATCGCGCCGCCGGCGATCCCCGGCATCGGCACCACGGGCGGCTTCGAGTTCTGGATCCAGGACACAGCCGCCGGCTCGTCGATGGAACTGGGCACGAATGTGCAGGCTTTCATCGCCAAGGCGCGGCAGCGGCCCGAGCTGACCGGTGTGAACACGACCTTCAGCGCCAACAGCCAGCAGTTGCGCGCCGACGTCGACCGCGAGAAGGCGATGCTGCTGAACGTGCCGGTGCAGGACGTGTACAGCGCGATTCAGGCGCAGTTCGGCTCGTTGACCGCCAGCCAGTTCAGCCAGTACAGCCGCGTGTGGTGGGTGATCGTGCAGTCCGACGCGCCGTTCCGCCAGACACCGGACGATCTGACGCGCCTCTACACGCGCTCCAACCAGGGAAAGATGGTGCCGCTGTCGGCGCTGGTCAACACCAGTTGGACGGCCGGGCCGGATCTGCTGCCGCACTTCAACGGCTTCCCCGCGGCAAAGATCATCGGCAACCCGGCCGCCGGCTACAGCTCGGGGCAGGCGATCGCGGCGATGGAGGAGCTTGCGCGCGAGCTGCCGGGCACCTATAGCTTCGCCTGGTCGGGGCTGGCTTTCGAGGAGAAGAAGTCCGGCGGCACCTCGTCGCTCGCCTTCGTCTTCGGCCTGATCATCGTCTTCCTGGTGCTGGCGGCGCAGTACGAGAGCTGGACGCTGCCCGGTGCGGTGATGACGGCCATCCCCTTCGGCGTGTTGGGCGCGCTGCTCACCAACTACATCCGCGGGCTGGAGAACGACGTGTACTTCCAGATCGGCCTGCTGGTGCTGATCGGGCTGGGCGCGAAGAACGCGGTGCTGCGCGTGAGCGCGGCCGTGGATTTCCGCGAGCAGGGCCACAGCATCATGGAAGCCACGCGCCTCGCGGGCGAGCAGCGATTGCGGCCGATCATCATGACTTCGCTGGCCTTTGCGGTGGGCTGTCTGCCGCTGGCCATCGCGGTCGGTGCCGGCGCCAACGCGCGCCACTCGATCGGCACCGGCATCATCGGCGGCATGCTCGGCGAGACCACGCTGGCCATGCTGTACGTGCCGCTGTTTTTCTATATCTTCGATCGCCTGGGTGAACGGCGCAAGGCCAAGGCCCCGCCCAAGGCCGAAGAGACTGCCGCCGGCGAGGGGGCCTGAGGTGCCGAGGTACGCGCTCTCCACTTGCGCGATGGTGGTGCTGGCCGGCTGCACGTTCGGCCCGAACTACCAGCGTCCGGATGTGGTGACGCCGAAGGCCTTCCAGTACGAAGCCAAGGACGCCGCCGAGACGGCCGACACGCTGTGGTGGCAGCAGTTCCACGACCCGGTGCTGGACCAGCTGATCGACGAGGCGCTGAAGCACAACAGCAACGTGCAGATCGCCGCGGCCAACGTCGAGCAGGCGGCAGCCATCCTGACGCAGTCGCGCTCGCAGTTCTTCCCGGCCGTCGGCTACGGCGCCGGGGCGCAGCGCTCGCGCTCGCCCGCGCCGGCCTTTGCCTCGCTGATTCCGAACTACCCGAACCCGGCCTCTGCCTACCAGGCGGCGCTGCAGGTGAGCTGGGAGGTCGACCTGTGGGGCCGCATCCGCCGTCAGTCCGAGGCCGCGTATGCCAACGTGCTGGCCACCAACGAGGCCCGGCGCGGCGTCATCCTGACGTTGGTGGCGCAGGTGGCCGTCAGCTACCTGCAGCTGCGCGGGCTGGATGCGCAACTGGAGGTCGCGAACAAGACGCTGGGCACCTACAAGGAATCGGTGGACCTGTTCACGCTGCAGTTCCAGTACGGGCAGGTGTCGATGATGAACGTGGCGCAGGCGCAGTCCCAGTACGAGACGGCCGCCGCGCAGATCCCGCTGATCGAATCGCAGATTGCACAGACCCAGAGCTCGCTGGCGGTCCTGATCGGCCGCGACCCGGGGCCGATCGCGCGCGGCAGGTCGGTGTATGACCTGCAACTGCCGCAGGTGCCGCAGGGCGTGCCCTCGGCGCTGCTGGAGCGCCGGCCCGATCTGCTGCAGTCCGAGCAGCAGCTGATCGCCGCCAATGCGCAGATCGGTGCGGCCAAGGCCTTGTACTTCCCGACGATCTCGCTCACCGGCACTTACGGCAATGCCAGCTCCGATCTGTCCAACCTGTTCAGCGGGCCGACCCGGGTGTGGAGCTACGCCGGCTCGGTGGTCGGGCCGATCTTCAGCTTCGGCGCGATCAGCGGCCAGGTGGCGCAGGCCGAAGCCACACAGGACGCGGCCTTGCTGAACTATCAGCTGTCGATCCGCAATGCCTTTGCCGACGTGGACAACGCGTTGGTCGCCAGGCAGAAGCTGCAGGAGCAACTGGACGCGCAGGTCAAGCTGGTCGCAGCGCTGCAGCAGTACAACGAGCTGGCGCGGCTGCAGTACGACGGCGGCTACACCAGTTACAGCACCGTGTTGCAGGCCGAGCAGGCGCTGTTCCCGGCCGAGCTGAACCTGGCCTCGATCCGCGCGCAGCTCTTCGCTTCGGCGGTGAACATCTACAAGGCGATGGGCGGCGGCTGGGTCGCGCAGGCCGACCAGCGCACCGGCAGCTCACCGCCCGATCCGGCACCCAGTGCGCTGCCGCCGCCGCTGTTCTGAGGCTCTGGTCAGGCCGGCGCCGCCGGATTCCCGCTCCAGCGCGAAGCCGCCGGAATGCTCTCGCCCTTCATCACCAGCGTCAGCGGGCCGAGCTGCGCGCCATCGTTCACCGTCGCGCCGTAGAGCATGATGCTGCGCGCCCCGACGGTGACCTGCTTGCCGATGTTCACGTGATGAATCTTCATGACGCGGTCCTCGAACAGGTGGGTCTGGGGACAGCTCTGCGCGTTGAGTTCGCTGTAGTCGCCGATGTGGACGCAATCGAATTCGGTGAGGTCGGTGGTGTCCAGGTACACGCCGCGGCCGATGTGCGCGCCCAGCAGGTTGAAGGCGATCGGCAGCCAGGGCGTGCCGCGCAGGTAGTGCATGAAGTTGGGCACCGCGATGCCCTCGTAAAGGTTCGTCGCGGCCTCGGAGAGCCAGACGAAGGGCGTCCACATCGGCACGGCGAGCGGTCGGTAGCGGCGCAGGAAGATCCACTTGAAGAGCGCCACGAAAACGAAGGTCGACAGGCCGAAGATCAGGCCGTCGACGGTGAGGTACCAGGCCACCGCACCCCAGTGCTCGGCGGCCGCCGAGGGCATCACCGCCAGCACGATGCTGTAGCCCGCGGCGATCACCAGCGCATGTGGCGCGACGATGCGGAAGGCCTCGACCACGGCGCGCCCCAGCCGGCGCATTGGCGACGGATTGAAGGTCAGCGATGCGGGGTGGCCGGTCGGCGCTTCGCGTGCCGGCAGTCGCACGGCGGGTGAGCCGACCCAGGTGTCGCCGATGCGCAGCGCCGCCGGATCGGGCGCGCGTCCGAGCACGCCGATCAGCACGTTCTCGGGCAAGGTGGTGCCGTCGGGAAGGTAGGCGCCGTTGCCGACGAAGCTGCGACGCGAGATGACGGTGGGCCGCATCGACATCCAGCCGCCATCGATCTCTTCGTCGCCCAGGAGCACCGCATCGGCGATGAAGGTGTCGTCGCCAAGCGTGAGCATGTCGGGCACGACGCCCAGTGCGGTCGATATCTCCGCGTTGCGGCCGACCTTGGCACCCAGCAACCGGTACCACATGGGCGCGAACAGGGTGGCGTAGACGCCATGCAGCACCTGCAGGCTGGATTCCTGGATCTGGTTGACCAGCCACTTGCCGCAATAGACATTGCTGTGCACGGGCCAGCTCCCGCTCTTGAGCCGCGGCAGCACGCTCCAGCGGATGCCCGCGGAGATCAGGGCCGTGAGCACGATCATCACCGCGCCCGCAGGCAGTGCCAGCACGAAATACTTGAACAGCTGCAGCACGGTGGAGCTGGTTTCGAGCCAGGGGAACCGCTCGGTGTCGTCCAGCACGTCGATCAGCATGAAGGTCGGGAACACCGGCAGGAAGAACAGGGCCGCGACCACCATGGCGCCGCAGAAGAAGAACAGGCCTTCGCCGGCGAGCCGGCGTTTGCTGACCGGCGGACGCGGCCGCAGCGAGGCGGTGTCGAAGGCGCCCACGTCGCGCGCTGGCGAGCCGCTCCAGATGCGCCCGGCCGGCACGGTCTGGCCGTCGCCGAGTGCGGACTGGCCGTCGAGGTGGCCCCAGTCGCCGACCCGAGTGTTGCCTTCCAGCACGGCATAGGAACCGATATGGGCCTCCGCGCCGATCTCGATGGGACCGATGAGCAGTTCGCCGCGCTGGACGCGCACGTTCTCGAAGTTGACCGCGTTGCCGATGCTGGCGCCGTCACCGACCGTGAGCAGATCGGGTGCGCGCAGCTTGATCGAACCGATGCTCACGTTGCTGCCGATGCGCGCGCCCAGCGCGCGCAGCCACCAGGCGTGCAGCGAGGAACCACTGATGAAGTAGGTCGGCGCCGCATCGACCAGGCGGTCGGCGAGCCACCAGCGGAAATAGGTGACGCCCCACAGCGGATAGCGGCCAGGCGCCAGTCGGCCCGCGATCAGCCATTTGCCGGCGATCGCAACCACGAACTCGAGCACCGTCGCCGCCAGGAACACGACGACGGACATGGCGACCGCATGGGGGATCGAATCCGCCGCCCCGCCGGTATAGAAGTGGTAGGTGAAGAACGGTGCGAGCCACTGCATCATGCGGACGGCCACCAGTGCCGGGATCGCCGCAGCCTGCGCGGCCCCGCAGCGCCAGCGGCGCCAGGCCGATGGCGGTGTCCAGTCGGGCACGAGCGTCGCCTGCGTGGCGCCACACGCGTCCAGCGCGGCGGCAATGCCGCCGACGGTGCGGTGCTGATAGATCTCACGCACCGTGATCCGGGCGAAGCGGGGGTCGGCACGCAGCACGGACGCGAGCCGCGCTGCCAGCAGCGAATGCCCGCCGAGTTCGTCGAAAAAATCCGCGGAGCGCCGGATCGCGAGGCCGGGAAAGAGCCCCGCCAGGGCCGCGAACAGCGCGATCTCGGTCGGGGTCGCCGGTGTGTCCGAGCCTCCGGACGGACCCGTCGCCTCGGCCAGCGGCGTCGACTTGAGCGTCTTGCGATCGATCTTCCCGGAGCTCAGGCGCGGCATCTGCGCGAGCACCTCGAAGCGGCTCGGGACCATGTAGGGCGGCAGTCGCGCGCCGAGCACCGACCGCAGCGAAGACGCCGAAACGCCGGTGGCGCCCTCGGTCACCAGGAAGACGATCAACTGGTCGACGCCCTCGATCTCGCGCAGCACCACGGCCGCGGTGCCCACACCCGGCTGCTGCGCCAGCACGGCCTCGATCTCGCCGAGTTCGACCCGAAAGCCGCGGATCTTGATCTGGTCGTCGGTGCGTCCGAGGCACTGTATGCGCCCGTCCTCGTCGATGCGCGCCAGATCGCCGGTGCGGTAGAGCCGATCGTCCCGCACGCCGGTCGACCAGGGGTTGCGCAGGAACTTCCCTGCCGTGAGGTCGGGACGCCCGAGGTAGCCCGACGCGACGCCAGGGCCGGCAATACACAATTCGCCGACCTCGCCGCGCGGCAGCAACCGGAGGCCCTGCTCGACATCGGGCGCGATGACCAGCAACGCGTAGTTGGGCAAGGGCCGGCCGATGGTCACGGTCTCGCCCGCGCGCAGTTCGGCCATGCTGGCCGATACGGTCGCCTCCGTCGGGCCGTAGCTGTTGAAGATCTGCCGGTCGTCGGCCGCCCAGCGCGCCACCAGCGATGCAGGGCACATTTCGCCACCGAGGTTGATCAGCCTCAGCCCCGGCACATCGCGATCGAAAAGGGCCAGCAGGGTCGGCACCGCGTGCAGCACGCTGATGCGCTGTTCGATCAGGGCTTTGGGCAAGGCTTCGGGGTCGGATGCGATGGCCTTCGGCGCGATCCACAGCGTCGCACCGACCAGGTAGCTGATCCAGATCTCCTCGAAGGACATGTCGAACGCGATCGAGAAGCCCTGGTAGACGCGATCGTCCTCGCGCACGCCCAGCACGGCGTTTTCGCTGCGCAGGAAGTGGCAGATGCTGCGCTGGGTGATCTCGATGCCCTTGGGCTTGCCGGTGGAGCCCGAGGTGTAGATCACGTAGGCGGGATGACCGGGCAGCGCACCCTGACGCCGGTGCAGGTCGGCGTCGCCGGCGTCATCGGCCAGCAATGCCTCCGCGGTCCAGAGGGTCCGGCCGATCGCCGCCAGTCGTGGCGCAAGTGCCACGCAGCTCACGAGGCCCGCGGCATCGGCGTCGTCGAGGCACACGGCGATGCGTTCGACCGGTGTGTCGGCATCCAGCGGCAGCCAGGCGGCGCCCGTCTTGGCGATGGCCAGTTGCATGACCAGGAGGTCGATGCCTCGCGGCAGCCAGAGGCCCACGATGTGGCCGGGACGAACGCCGGCTTCGATCAGCTTGGACGCGGCGCGATCCGCTGCAGCACCCAGTTCTCCGTAGCTCAGCGCCCGCTCGCCGAAGATCAGCGCAGTCTGGGCGGGGATCCGCTCGGCGGTGGCCTCGAACAGGTCGGCGAGGATTTCGGGCCGGAGCAGGTCGGCCCGGTCGGGGCCGTGAACGATGTCGGGAGAGTGGGAGGGGGTGGTGCGGGAGAGAGACTCGGGGTTCGTGCGAAACATCGTCAATGCTGGAGTGGCAGAGCGGCCATGTGGCCGCTGGCGATCCAGTCGCCATTGTCCTCCAGGTGGGCTCGGATGCACGCATGTACGCCAGCGTTTCTGAAGAAGACCGGAGGATCGGCAAAAATAGCGCGTGGGTTGTGTCTCGCAAGCCACGCCATCGGCGCGCAGCCGATCCGGCATTCAAGCAAGGAGCCCTCCCATGCCCAAAGTCCGCGTCCAGAGTTTTGCCGTCTCCCTCGACGGCTACGGTGCCGGCCCGAGCCAGGATCTGCAGAATCCGCTCGGCCTGCGCGGCCCCGAGCTGATGGAGTGGTTCATGCCCACGCGCCTGTGGCGCCAGATGCAAGGCATGGGCGATGGCGAGACGGGCGTCGACAACCGAATGGCCGAGAAGGGCTTCGACGGCATCGGTGCCTGGATCCTCGGGCGCAACATGTTCGGCCCGGTTCGCGGCCCGTGGCCGGACGACAGCTGGAAGGGCTGGTGGGGCGACGAACCGCCGTATCACACGCCCGTGTTCGTGCTCACGCACCACGCGCGCGCGCCGTTGGCGATGGCCGGGGGGACGGAGTTCCGCTTCATCACCGCAGGCATCCACGAGGCCCTCGCGCAGGCGAAGGCCGCGGCGGGTGACCTCGACGTGCGCATCGGCGGCGGCGCGTCGACCGTGCGGCAGTACCTGCAGGCGGGGTTGATCGACGAACTGCATCTGGCCGTGCGGCCTGTATTGCTCGGGACCGGGGAGCCGCTCTTCCAGGGGCTCGACCTGCCTGCCCTCGGCTATGACTGCGTGGAAAGCATCGCCGGCGAGCGTGCGACGCACATGATCCTGCGCAAGCGGCCCTGAGCTGAAGGGCCGACGGGCGGCCGAGCGACAATCCGCCCATGAATTTCGGAAGAATCCTCGTCCCCGTCGGCGGCCTGATCCTGCTCGGCGTGGCCTATCGCGGCTACGGCTGGGCCGGCGTGGCGCTGGTCGGCGGCGCCATCATCATGTTCCTGCTCCTGCACTTCAATCGCACGATGCAGGTGCTGAAGCGCGCTACCGATCGTCCGATGGGCACGGTCGCGAGCGCGGTGATGCTCAATGCCAAGCTGAAGCCCAAGTCCACGCTGTTGCACGTGATCGCGATGACGCGCGCGCTCGGCGAACTCCGCACGCCGCAGGACGCGCAACCCGAGGTGTTCCGCTGGACCGACGCGGGCGGCTCGTGGGTCGATGCGACCTTCGTCGGCGGCAAGCTCACCGAATGGAACCTGGTGCGGCCCCAGCAGCCCGAGGACGACGAGCCACGGACCATCGAGTCCAACGCCGACGCCATCAAGCCGGGCGCGGCGGACGCGCTGCGGCCGCCGGTCTAGAACGGCGCCGATTCGTCGGCCAGCGCTTCTTCCGCTTCGACCTTCTGTTGTGCAGCGGCAGGCGCCGCAGCGGCCGATGCCGTGCCCAGGCGCATTTCGCCGCCCAGCGCTTCCAGCAGTTCCGGCACGAGCTGCCCGAGTTCGCCCGTGGCGATCGCGGCATCGGCATCGAAGTTGTCTTCCTTGCCCGAGGAGGCCGGCGCATCGTCCAGCGTGCCTTCGAGGAACACGATCTTGCGGATCTGCAGGCCTTCGGTCAGCTCGAAGGACACGCGGTCGTCCCAGGTCATCGCGAGCCGGGTCGGGCGCTTGCCGTCGGCGATGTGCTGGCGGACTTCCTCGATGTCGAGCGGGTGCTTGGCGTAGCGCACCACGGCCTTCGATTCGTCGCTGGCCTTGAGTTCGCATTCGCGGTCTATGGTGAAGCCGGCGGGCGGCTCCTGGCTCGACAGCCATTCGGACATGGCGGCAGCCGGTTCGATCTGCGTGTTGATCAGGGCGACGGCGAAACCGTCGAGCGCCTTCACGAGATTCGTCACGACTTCATCGGCGCGGGCCGCGTTGCTGGAGTTGACGACGAGCCGGCGTGCGGCCGGGTCGATCCACACGGCGACGCGCGCATGGCGGGTGAAGGCCAGCGGCAGCAGCTCGTGGGTGACGTCTTCCTTGAGCTCCTTCTTTTCCTTCTTGCCGGGCTTGCGGCCGGTGGTGGCCTCGATTTGCGCGGCGCGTTCGTCGACCTTGCGGCGTACGACCGAAGCGGGGAGCGCCTTGGTTTCGATCATGAATTCGAGCAGCCACTGGCCGCCGATGGATTCGGCGAGCGGGCCGTGCTCCTGGCCACGGGGTTCGACCCAGCCGGCGGATTTTTCCTGCGAGGGGCTGCAGGGGACGAAACGTTGCGTGCCGAGGCCCTGCTCGACCTGGTCGAGCGACTGCGACCACGTGGATTCGATGCGGTAGACGATGACGTTCTTGAAGACGGACACTGAAACCCTTTGATGGCTGTTTGGCAAAGCTGTGCATTGTCGGTGCGTCGGAATCGGACGCCGCCGTAAAATCGAAAGCTTTTGCGACTTACCAACGCCTGGAGACCAAGAACATGAGCGTGCTCCCCCCCGCACTGGACGACCGTGACGGCAAGATCTGGATGGACGGCGATCTCGTGGACTGGCGCGAAGCCAAGATCCACGTGCTGACCCACACGCTGCACTACGGCTGCGGCGCCTTCGAGGGCGTACGCGCCTACAACACGGTCAACGGCACGGCGATCTTCCGGCTGGCCGAGCACACCGAGCGACTCTTCAACAGCGCCAAGATCCTGCGCATGAAGATCCCGTTCTCGCCAGAGCAGCTCAACGAGGCGCAGAAACAGGTGGTGCGCGAGAACAAGCTCGAAAGCTGCTACCTGCGCCCGCTGGTGTGGATCGGCTCCGAGAAGCTCGGCGTGAGCCCCAAGGGCAACCGCATTCACGCGATGGTCGCGGCCTGGGCCTGGGGTGCGTACCTCGGCGACGAGGGCATGAAGCGCGGCATCCGCGTCAAGACTTCGAGCTTCACGCGCCACCACGTCAACATCACGATGACGCAGGCCAAGGCGGTCAGCAACTACAGCAACTCGATCCTCGCCAACATGGAAGCGCTGGACGACGGCTACGACGAGGCCCTGCTGCTCGATTCGAGCGGCTTTGTCTCCGAAGGCGCGGGCGAGAACGTGTTCGTGGTCAAGGGCGGCGTGGTCTACACGCCTGACCTCTCGGCCGGTGCGCTCAACGGCATTACGCGCAACACCATCCTGCACATCTGCAAGGACCTCGGCGTCGAAGTCGTGCAGAAGCGCATCACGCGCGACGAGATCTACATCGCCGACGAAGCCTTCTTCACCGGCACGGCAGCCGAAGTGACGCCGATCCGCGAACTCGACCGCGTCGAGATCGGCATCGGCTCGCGCGGTCCCGTCACCGAGAAAATCCAGAGCGCGTTCTTCGACATCGTGAACGGACGCAATCCCAAGTACGCCCACTGGCTCACGAAAGTCTGAAGACCATGACGACCCCCAACGCCGCCATCGAACTGCTCGCCAAGGACCTGAACGACCAGGGCGGCGTGTTCTGCCCGAATCCCAAGGCCGACATGCAGCTCTGGAGCGCGCACCCGAAGGTCTATCTCGACGTGGCCCGCACGGGCGAAGCCAAGTGCCCCTATTGCGGGACGGTCTACCGCCTCAAAGCGGGCGAAGTGGTGGGACACCACCACTGAGCGCCGGTGCATCGCGGCGCGGCACCAGTCCGCGCCACGAATCGCCCGGTTCCTGCGCCAGCCGCAGGTAGACCATCGCCACCCACAGGATCGCGAGCCCGATCTGCGCGTCGCGCAGCGCGGAGTTCACGCTGGTGGCAATCAGCACGATCAGTGTCGCGACGAAGGCCAGGCGCCCGGCCAGGTCGTCGCGCTTCCATGCGACCCAGACGCTCGTCAGCAGGATGGCCAGCAGCGTCAACGCGCCGAAGACGCCGGTCTGCGAGCCCATCCACAGGAAGTCGTTGTGGGGCATGTTCTTATAGTCGAGCAGCTTCGGCCCTCGCAGGTGCCACTGCTCCGTCCAGCCGCCGATGCCCCAGCCCATGAAGGGCCTGTCGATGATCATCCGCGCGGTGTCGCGGTACATGTAGTAGCGCACCACCCAACTGGCTTCGGAGATCTCGCCGGCCTGCGCTGCCTCGATCTCCTGAATGCCGACCGCGAATTTCTGCTGCACCACCGGCGTGTTCCACAGCCCGGCCGCAGCGATCACGCCGCCCACCATCAGCACCACGGCCAGCACCTTGAGCTGACGGCGCCATTGGTGCACGCAGGCGGCGGGGATGACCAAGAGCAGCGCGAGCAGCGACGTGCGCGACGGCAGCGAGAAGGTGATGATCGCCATCACGGCCACGATCAGCGCAATGGCCGCGACCACGCGGGCCGCACGATGCTCCGTGATCCACTTGAGCGCGAACACCGCCGCGGTCCCGGCCATGATCGTGAACAGAAGGGCATTGCTGATGGACTTGTTGCCGATCAGGATCAACACGCCGCGCCACGGTTCGAGCATCGGGAAACCGACCGTGTAGTACAGCGCGATCATGACCATGTTCACCAGGCCGATGATCCAGAAGCCGCGCAGCGCCCAGATCGCCTCGTCGCGCGTGAGGGTCAGCGCCATCAGGACGGTGGCCGCGATGCGCAGGCCGTGGAACAAGTTCGATCCGGTCTCGGGGTAGTGAGGCCCGATGGCGAGGATGACCAGCGTCCACACGACATAGGCCACGACCGGCCACCACATCGGGTTGTTGCGCAGCCGGAGCGCCCGATCGCGCAAGCCGCCGGCCGACAGCAGCGTGACCAACATCAGCACTGCGGCAACGTACGTGACCCCGACCGGCATGAAAACCGTGAGCCCCCAGAACATGGCCGCGGGCCCGACGTACTTCGATCTCTGCATCACTGAATTCTAGGGTGACCTCAGCAGCGCGCCGTTGTCGCAGAACGCCGCAGATCCGGCTCCGCTGGTCTGCAGGCGTTGCCCCCGGAAGGGGGTGGGCGGCCACACGAAGTGGGCAAGCCTGGGGGCGAGCCTAGTGAGGCAATGTAATAACGAAACTTGCGCCGCCGCCGGGGCGGTCTTCGCAGCGAACGCTGCCGCCGTGACGCTCTGTGATCGACTTGACCAGCGCGAGGCCCAGGCCGACACCGCCGTTGCGCTCGCTGGCACCGGGTAGTCGGTAGAAGGGCTCGAAGATGCGTTCGCGCAAGGCGGCAGGCACGCCAGGACCACGATCGTTGACGCGGATCTCGGCCTGGCCGGCATGGCTGCCGATTTCCACGCTCGTCTCGCCGGCGCCGTAGCGGCGGGCGTTTTCGAGCAGGTTGCGAATCGCGCGGCGCAAGAGGCGCGGCACGCCGCGCACAGTGAGGATGTCGCTGTCGGTGCCTTCCCTGACTTCGAGGTCAGCATCGGCGCGGGCGCATTCTTCGGCGGCGAGGCCGGTGAGGTCGACGGTTTCGACCGTGCCCATGTCGGCTTCCTTGGCGTCGAGCCGGCTGGCGAGCAGGATCTCGTCGATCAATTGATCGAGTTCGGCGATGTTGCGGGAGATCTCGTCGCGTGCCGCTCCGCTGGGCCGCTCGCCCATCAGTTCGAGCCCCATGCGGATGCGCGTCAGCGGCGAGCGCAGTTCGTGCGAAGCGTTGGCCAGCAGCGACTTGTGCGATTGCACCAGCTGCTCGATGCGCCCGGCGGCGGCGTTGAAACCGTTGGAGAGATCGGCCACTTCGTCCTGCCCCTCCTCGTGCACGCGCACCGACAGGTCGCCTTCGCCCCAACGCTGCACGCTGCGCTGCAGCGACTCCAGGCGCTTGGTGAGCCGTCGCACGATGGGATAGACGCCCAGCGCGACGATGATGCCCACCACCGCCACCATCCAGCCGAGCCCGAAGGGCGTGCGCCAGGGCGACATCGGCGGCGGCCCCTGGGAGCGGTCGCGCGGCGCAACCTGCAGCGTGACCGCGCGGCCGTCGCCCAGCGTGACGTCGAATTCCAGCCCCTGGCCGGGCACGCGCATGGCCTTGCCTGCGCCGATCTGCTTGTCGTTCGAGTCCAGCACGATCACGTCGCGCGGCACGGGCGCGAGGCGCTCGCGCTCGCTCTCGGCGGCTTCGCGAACGATCCAGTTGGCGGTCAGCGTGAGGATGAACACGCCCGCCACCACCGCAAGCCAGATGCGGACATAGAGATGCCGCCGGTAGAGCTTGAGGAGCATCGCGTCAGTCTTGCTGCTTGGCGAACACGTAGCCGACGCCGCGAACGGTCAGGATGCGCTTGGGGTTCTTGGCGTCGACCTCGATCGCGGCGCGAATGCGGCCCATGTGGACGTCGATCGACCGGTCGAAGGCTTCGAGCTCGCGGCCGCGCACGGCTTCCATGATCTGGTCGCGCGTGAGCACGCGGCCAGCGCGTTCGGCCATCGCGACCAGCAGGTCGAACTGGTAGGAGGTGAGGTCTGCGGGTTCGCCGCCGACGGTGACCGTGCGTGCGTTGCGGTCGATTTCCAGCGAGCCGAAGTGCAGCACGGACGGCGTGCTGGCGTCGGACGCGGTCTCGCCGCGCCGGCGCAGCACAGCCCGGATGCGCGCGAGGAGTTCGCGCGGCTCGAAGGGCTTCGGCAGGTAGTCGTCCGCGCCGATTTCCAGGCCGATGATGCGGTCCATCGGGTCGCCCTTGGCGGTGAGCATCAGCACCGACACCTTGGCGAGCCCGTTGGGCAGCGCCCGGATCCGGCGGCAGACTTCCAGGCCGTCGGTGTCGGGCAGCATGAGGTCGAGGATGACGAGATCGGGCGACCGCTGCTGGAGCTGCTCGATTCCGCTGGCGCCATCGGCCGCGTGGGTGAAGCCGAAGCCGGACTGCGTCAGGTATTCGCCCACCATCTGCGCCAAGCGGGCGTCGTCTTCGATCATGAGGAGTTGGGGGGTGCTCATTGGGATGTCCTTCGCGCTAGGCGCTGCGGTATGGCCTTGGGGGGAGGGCCGAAGTCTCAAGTCCTAGGTTGTTCCTGCGGCGCCAAGCAGGCTTGAACGCTTCGTAAAGTTGGGTAAACGTTGCTGCTTGCCGCAGCGATCTATCCGGGCTCGAAAAGCATCGGTTCCTGTGGAGCGACCGGGTGGCGTCCGCCGACATCGTCCGCAAGCACGCCGAGCAGTTCGGTTGCTGCAAGGCCGGGGTGATCGTGCCTGGCGCGTTCGAGGATCTCTGCCGCCAATCCGCGCAGCTGTCGTGCCGACGCCCGCATGCGCGCCTTGAAGGCATCGTCGTCGAGCCTGTCGTTCAGGCTGCGATTCAGTTCGGCGAACCACGGCAACGCGGCCTGGTCGAGCATCACCGCGCGGTTGCGCCGTTCGCTCACGCCGGACCATGCGCGCAGGAAATCCTGCATCGCGATGTTGAGGCGCTGGCAGTGCTGGAGTTCGTCGCGCAGGCTGCCCAGCACCGCCATGTCGGTGAGCCGCTGCTGGAAGAAGATCTGCGAGAGCACGCCCCAGTAGTACGTGTAGTCCCAGATGACCTTCACCGGCAGCACCTCTGGATCGCCGAACAGCGGGTACTGGTCGGTGTAGAGCGCGAGCGTGCTTTCGTAGAACGAGTGGTAGATCTGGTCGTAGAGCTGCGCGCGGGCTTCCAGTGCGTGGCCTGCGCGGTCGTGCGCGATCAGGTCGGTGATGTAGGTGTTGCCCACCGCGATGAAGTCGCTGCCCGGCGAATAGAAGGGGTCGAGGAAGAGTCCGGCCTCGCCCGTCAGTGCCCAGCGCTTCCCGGAGAAGACCTGCTTGCATCCGTACGAGAAGTTGCGGAAGTACGCGAAGTCCTGCAGCAGGTGGCGTTTGGCGTCGAGATCGTCGTAGAGGCGGGGCTGCCAGATCCGGAGCCACTGCATGGCCTTGTCGAAGCTGTCCATCGATTCGAGCGGATGCAGGCGCGGGTCCGCCACGATGCCGACCGAATGCGAGCCCGAAGCCAGCGGAATCAGCCAGACCCAGTAGCCCGCGCCGACCAGATGGTTGGTCGAAAGCCACCGCGCCCGCGGCTCGCAGCGCGCACGCCATGCCGGGTCGTCCGACCAGTCGTCGATCGTGATGCGGTCGCCGATGCGAAACCACACCGCATTGCAGTCGTGGGCATTGGCTTCCGCCAGACCGAGCTTGCGCTTGAGCATGCTGGCGCGGCCGCAGGCGTCGACCAGCCAGCGCGCACGCACGACGTGCCGTTCGCCGTCCTGCGACCACTCGATGCAGTGCGGCTGGTGCGCGTCTTCGGCCAGGTCGATGCGGCGCACCGTGGCGTTGTCGACGAAACGCACGCCGCTGCGCGCGGCCTCCTCGGCGAGGTAGTTCTCGAAGATGCCGCGATCAATCTGGTAGCTCGGGACGGAGAGATAGCGGCTGGCGCCGATCTCCATCACCTGGTCGATGTCGCGCCGGCCTTCGCTGAAGAAGAAGCGGAAACCGAACTTGCGCAACTGCGCGCCGTGCATGTGCGGCTGGAGGCCGAGCACCGTGTCGAAGTAGTGCGCGCCGATCTCGACCGACGATTCGCCCACCTTGTGGGTCGCATGCGGCACCGGGTGCGTACGGCGCTCCAGCACCACCACGTCGATGTCGGCGAAGCGCCGCTTGAGCTGCAGCGCCAGCGTGAGCCCCGCGAGTCCTCCGCCCATGATCACGACATCGTGCTGGTGGAGGACCGCGGACATGGGCTTCAACTCTGCGCTTCGAGCTGCAGTTCGGGTTGCAGGTGCAACTGCAGCGACAGCGCGGCCGACAGCGGCATGGCGAGCGACTCGGTCTTGCCGCGCGCGAGCGCTTCGAAAAGAGGCAGTGCGTCGGCCATGGCATTCACCTTCAGTGCGCGCGCGGCGTCGGTCCGCAGCGCCGGCGCGGGCGATGCCCCGGCGGCGAGCGACCATTCGAAGGACGCCACCGTGCGTTCGGTGCGCGTCGGCGAAACCACGAGCGCCACGGCCAGCAGATCGCGACTCTTCGTCACGGACGCGAGTGCGCCCACGGCGGGCATGTCGTAGCCGGCCAGCAGGACGGCGCGCTGGTCGGCCGCGCACTGCGCCGCGGCTTCGAGCAAGCCCGAGGCGAAGGTGCTTTCGAAGGCGGTCAGCGAATTGCTCGCGGCCATGCAGCCGGTGCCGATGGTCCAGTAGCCCACGGCCGCGTTGTGCACCGAGTTGTGGAACTTGATCGGCGACAGCATCGTCGGCTCGCTCGCCAGCGTGCTGCACATGTAGTCGTTGATGCCCAGGTCGCCGTGGGCCGACGCGAAGACGCACGGGAGGTCCGCCGCATTGCGTCCCGAGGCCGCCACTGCCGCGGCCGCGACTTCGAGCGCCAGCGCAACGGTGTCGGGCGCACGGCGCCGTTCGGCGGGCGCGAGCACCTGCGGCGATGGCCGCTTGGCCGGCGGATCGGAGGGCGAGGCTTCGCCGCGGAACACCGCGCTGGCGAGTTCCCAGCCGGGCAGGCTGGGCGCCCAGAATGCCGGGCCTTCGATGAAGAGGGTGGGTGTCTTTTGTGCTGCGCTCATGCTCCGGCTCCCTTGCCGAAAACCAGCGAGCAGTTGTTGCCGCCGAAGCCGAAGGAATTGCTCAGCGCATAGCGCACCTCGCCGCGGGCAGGGCGCAGCCTGATCTGCGGCCCGCATTCGGTATCGAGCGTGGTGGTGTTGACGGTGCCCGGCTTCAGGCCGGTTTCGATCGCCAGCAGGCTGATCACGGCCTCGACGATGCCAGCCGCGCCCAGCGTGTGGCCGGTGAAGCCCTTGGTCGAACTGGCATGGGTGGTCTCAGGGAAGCGACGGGCCACCAGCGCGCCTTCGACTTCGTCGTTCTTCGTGCTGGCCGTGCCGTGCATGTTGATGTAGTCGATGACGTCGGTCTTGAGGCCGGCGCGTGCGAGCGCATCGTCGAGCGCCTTCTCGGCGCCGAGGCCCTGGGGATGGGGCGTCGACATGTGGTGCGCGTCGCTGGCTTCGCCGTAGCCCAGCAACTCGAGCTTGCCGGGGCCGCGTTCGACCAACGCGAAGCCCGCAGCCTCGCCGAGGCTGATGCCATTGCGCGCCGCATCGAAGGGCCGGCAGGGTTCCGGGGAGACGAGTTCGAGCGAATTGAAGCCGAACAGCACGCTGCCGCACAGCGTGTCGACGCCGCCCACGACGGCAGCGTCGACGAGGCCGAGACGGATCAAGCGCTCGGCCGATGCGAATACCTTGGCGCTCGACGAGCAGGCGGTCGAGATCGTCTCGGCCGGGCCTTCGAGACCCAGGGCCTCCTGGACGAACATCGTGAGCGAGTGCGGCGTGTGGACCTTCGGGCGCCGCTGGTCCTCGGGAAATGCGCCGTCATCGAGTTGCGTGTACGCCGCTTCGGTCTCGCCGATGCTCGATGTCGAGGTGCCGAGGATCAGCGCGATGCGCGACGGGCCATGGCGCTTGCGCGCGGCAGCCACGGCTTCCAGGAAGCCGTCGGCCTGCAGGCCGAGCCATGCGAGCCGGTTGTTGCGGCAGTCCCAGTTCGCGAGCGATTCGGGCAGCCGGAGTTCTTCGAGGCCGTCGACACGCCCGATCCAGGTCGGCAAGGGCGTCGGGCCGAAATCATTGGCCCGCAGGCCGCTGCGGGACTGTTCGAGGGCGGAGAGGAGAGCGGTCTTGCCCACACCGACGGACGATGTCGCGGTGAAGGCGCTGACCTGCAGGGGAGGTATGCGGGAGGGTGACACGGTGATGGAGGGGGGAAATAATGGACGGTGGCGTGCAAAACGTCACAGCCTACCAGCTAGAGGCCTCGGACCGGCGTCGGTAAAAGCCCCGGGATTTCGAAGGGTGGACGCGAAAGCTCAGGGCAGTGCGCCCAGGTGGGCCTGGGCTGCGGTGGCAAGCGTCCGGTCGAAAGTTACAAGCGAGGCCCTCGATTCCGCCATGCGCAATGGAAGTTCGGCTACGACGGGGTCGCGTTCACTGCTGTCGCCGGCACCTTGCCGTTGCCATGGGTGCGGGAGGCCAGAGCCACCAGCAAGAGCACCGGCACCCCCAGCACGGCCGTCCCGACGAAGAAGGCGTGGTAGCCATAGAGGTCCACGAACTTGCCCGAGTAGCCTGCGATGAACTTCGGCAACAGCAGCATCAACGAACTGAACAAGGCGTACTGCGTGGCCGAATAGCTGATGTTGGTCAGGCTCGACAAGTAGGCGATGAAGGCGGCGGACGCGATGCCCCCGGCCAGGTTGTCGGCCGACACCACCAGCACCAGGGCGGTCAGGTCGTGCCCGCGCGTGGCGAGACCGGCGAACAGCAGGTTGCTGGCCGCGCTGAGCACGGCGCCCAGCATCAGCACCCGCATCACGCCGAGCCGCATCGACAGCACGCCGCCGATGAACGCCCCGACGAGCGTCATGACCACGCCGTAGATCTTGCTGACCGTCGCGACTTCGTCCTTGGTGAAGCCCATGTCCACGTAAAACGGGTTGGCCATGATGCCCATCACCACGTCGCTGATCCGGTAGACCGCGATCAGCGACAGGATCAGCGCCGCCTGCCATTTGTAGCGACGGATGAAGTCGGCGAAGGGTTCGATCAGCACGCTCTCGAGCCAGGCGCCCACCGTCTTGGGTTGTGGCAGTTCGGCGCGCACGGGCTCGGGTGAGAGCAGGACGGTGAGCACGCCCACCCCCATCGAGGCGGCCATCACGAGGTAAGCCGTCTTCCATGCGCCGTTCTGGTAGCCGGTGAGGCCGGGCAGTTCGGCCCAGGCCGCGACCCAGAGGACCCCTGCGCCCGCCCAGATCATCGCGAGGCGGTAGCCCGTCTGGTAGGCGGCGGCCAGCGCGGCCTGCTTGCGCGTGGCGGCGGACTCGATGCGGAAGGCGTCGAGCGCGATGTCTTGCGTCGCCGAGCCGAAGGCGACGAGCAGGGCGCACCAGACCAGCGGTGGCAGGCCGTCGCGTGGATCATTGAAGGCCATGCCGGCGAGTCCGACGATCACGGTCATTTGCGCCATCAGCAGCCAGCCGCGGCGTCGACCGAGCAGCGTGGTGAAGGGCGGGACCGGCAACCGGTCGACCAGCGGCGCCCACACCCACTTGAAGCCGTAGGCCAGCCCGACCCAGCTCAGGAAACCGATGGTGGTGCGATCGACGCCGGCCTCGCGCAGCCGGAAGCTCAGCGTGCCGAGCACAAGCAGCAGCGGAAGGCCCGCGGAGAAGCCGAGCGCCAGCATGCGCAGCGTCGCAGGTTCGAGGTAGACCTTGAGCGCGTCGCGCCAGGGCAGGGACGTTGGGGCTTCGTCAGCCGATGGTGCAGACATAGCCAATTATCTCGCCCCCAGGCTTGCTCACTTCGTGTAGCCGCCTACCCCCTACCGGGGTGTCCTGGGGCTCGCCCCCAGGCTTGCCCACTTCGTGTGACCGCCTACCCCCTACCGGGGGGAACACGTGCGGCCCGGCGGAGCCGGTTCCGCGGTGTTTCACCGACGGGCCTGGCTGCGCCGGCCTGGGGTTTTCGGGGGGGGCTTGGTCTGGCACATCCTTTGCATGGCATCTTGTACACAAGACAGGATGCCTGAAGATGGTGCATGAAGAGGGGCTGCCGAGGGGTGGGTCCACGACTCAGTTGGAAGGCGCTGCGGATGCGGCGTGGATCGCGCGGCTCGATTCGCCGCTGCGAGGTGCTGGCGCGGGGGCGCTCGCGGGGCTTCAATTTGCCGCCAAGGACAACATCGATATCGCGGGTGTGCCGACCACGGCGGCTTGCCCGGCTTTCTCGCGCGTTCCGGGTGAGCACGCGTACGTGGTGCGGCGTCTGCTCGAAGCCGGTGCGGACCTGGTCGGCAAGACCAATCTCGATCAGTTTGCCTGCGGACTGAACGGGACGCGATCGCCGTATGGCGCGGTGCCGAACAGTTTCGATGCGCGCTATGTGTCGGGTGGATCGAGTTCGGGGTCGGCCTACGCGGTGGCGACGGGGCAGGTGGATTTCGCGTTGGGCACGGATACCGCGGGCTCGGGGCGGGTGCCGGCGGGGCTCAACAACATCGTCGGCATCAAGCCGTCGCGGGGGCTGCTCAGCGCACGCGGCGTGGTGCCGGCGGCGCAGAGCGTGGATTGCGTGTCGATCTTTGCGCGCACGGTGGGCATGGCGGCGCGTGTATTGCAGGCGGCGATGGGCTTCGATGCGGAAGATCCGTACTCGCGCAGTCTTGTACTGGCCACGCAGCCGCTGCCGGCCGGCTTCCGCTTCGGGGTGCCGACGGCGCTGCGATTCTTCGGCGACAGCCAGTCGGCGGCTGCCTTCGACCGGGCGGTCGAGCAGATGAAGGCGCTCGGCGGCACGCCGGTACCTGTCGACTATGCGCCGCTGGCCGAGGCGGCGTCGCTGCTCTATGACAGTGCGCTGGTGGCCGAGCGCTATGCGGCGGTGCGCGAATTCTTCGATGCGCATGAAGCGGAGGTGATCGAACCGGTGCGGGGCATCCTGGCGCAGGGGCGGGGCTACAGCGCCGCGGACTTCGTCGATGCGCGCGCCAGGCTGCAGGCGATCGGGCAGCGTGCCGCGGCGATGTGGGGCGACATCGACATCCTGCTGGTGCCAACGGCGCCCACGCACTACACGATCGAGGCGATGCAGGCCGACCCGGTGGCGCTGAATCGCAATCTCGGCGAGTACACGAACTTCGTGAACCTGCTCGACTACGCGGCCATCTCGGTGCCGTCCGGCCTGCGCGAAGATGGCCTGCCGTTCGGCGTGACGATGATCGGCCGTTGCGGCAGCGACTTCCAGCTCGCCGAACTGGGGCAGCGCTTTCATTACGCGACAGGTTTGACCCTCGGCGCGACGGGCGAGCCGATGCCGACGCCCGAAGCGTTGCCGGTGATCGCGCCCCTACCCATGGTCAAGGTCGCGGTGGTCGGTGCGCACCTTTCGGGGATGCCGCTGAACGGGCAGTTGACCGAGCGAGGTGCCCGGCTGCTCGGCGCCACGCACACCGCGCCCGTGTACCGCCTCTACGCATTGCCCGGCACGGTGCCGCCGAAGCCCGGCCTGGTGCGTGTGCAGCCGGGCGAAGGTGCAGCGATCGCGCTGGAAATCTGGGAGATGCCGATGGCGCAGTACGGCAGCTTCGTCGCGCTCATTCCGGCGCCGCTCGGCATCGGCAGCCTCACCCTGGCCGATGGCAGCGGGGTGCAGGGCTTCCTGTGCGAGGCGCTCGCCGTGGCGGGCGCCGACGACATCACGCACCTCGGCGGGTGGCGTGCCTACATCGCCTCGCGCGCTGCGCTCGTGGCTTGAGCGCTTTCAAGTTCCGTCACATCACGAACCTTCCGGAGTACTCGATGGCTTACCGACACAACTCGCCTTCCATTGCCAAGCCGGCTTCGCGGCGCCAGGTGCTCCAGGCGGGAGCGGCTGGCCTTGCGGTGCTCGCCGCGCCCGCACTCGTGCGTGCGCAGGCGGCGCCGAAGATCCGCATCGGCTACTGGCCCATCGCCGCCGGCCTGCCGTTCTACGCTGCGGTGGAACAGGGCTATTTCAAGAGCGCAGGTCTCGACGTCGAGGTGCAACGCTTCGCGGGTGCGCAGCAGATCATGGAGGCGATCCTGTCCGAGCGTTGCGACGGCAGCGCGAACGGCACCGGCTCGGCCAACATCGCGATCGGCGAGATCGCGGCGCCGGGCAGCTTCAAGATCTTCTGCTCGAACCCGAGCAACGTGAAGAACGTGCTCGACCAGATGCTCGTGCCAGCGGCCAGCACCGCGAAGACCATGGCCGACCTCAAGGGCAAGCGCGTCGCGTCCGGCCCCGGCATCCAGAACGTCACGTTGGCGAAGACCGTGCTGGAGCGCGGCGGCGCGACCGGCGCGACAGTGGTCGAACTGCCGATCGGCCAGCACGTCGCCTCGCTCGCCGCCGGGCAGGTCGACGGCTGCTACACCCTGGAGCCGACCGGAACCATCGGCCGCCTCAACGGCAGCACGCGCATCCTCGAATCGGGCGTGATCGCGAAGTACGTGCTGGGCGATCCGATGGCGCCGTGGTTCGGCGGCTCGGCCTCGCTGTCCTCGGCCTTCATCAAGAAGAACCCCGACGCGGCGAAGAAATTCATCTCGGCCTACGGCCAGGGCGTGGCCTTCGTCCGCACCAAGCCGAACGAAGCGCGCCAGTACCTCAAGGGCTACACCGCCATCGAAGGTCCGCTCACCGGCGAGGTGCCGCTGGCGGCGTACACGATGTACAACGAGTTCACGCCGGCCGACGTCGCGTACTTCCAGAAGTTCTTCGACCTGTTCTCGGAAAAGGGCATCTTCTCGTCGCGCCTGATGGTCGACTCGATGCTCTACAAGGGGTGACCTCATGAGCACCCCTGCACCGACGGGCGCGACACCCTGGGCCGCGCCGGCCACCGCCACGGCCTCCGCGCCGCCGCGCGAATCGCATTGGGTCAAGGCGCTGCCCTTCATCGGCCCGGTGGTGCTCTTCATCGTCTGGGACCTCGCGGTCCGGCTGGGCTTCATCAAGCCGATCCTGCTGCCGATGCCGGCGGACACGATCGGCACCTTGCTGTCGGGGCTGGCGGGCGGACCGCTGCTGGCGGACTTCGCGGTCACCGTCTGGCGCACGCTGCAGGCCTTCCTGATCGCGGCCATCGTCGGCGTGCCACTCGGCGTGCTGCTGGGCAGCAACGAGAAGGCCTATCGCAGCGTTGAGTTCCTGATCGACTTCTTCCGCTCCACGCCGTCCTCCGCGCTGATCCCGCTGTTCCTGATGATCTTCGGCGTGTCGGACGTCAACAAGGTCGCGATCGCCGCGTTCGGCGCGATGCTCATCGTCGTGTTCAACAGCGCCTACGGCGTGATGAACGCGCGCAAGCAGCGGGTGATGGCCGCGAAGGTCATGGGCGCATCGCGCTGGCAGATCTTCCGCGACGTGCTGGTCTGGGAGAGCCTGCAACCGAGCTTCGTCGGCCTGCGCTCGGCCGTGTCGATGGCGCTCGTGATCGTGATCGTGGCCGAGATGTTCATCGGCTCCGACAGCGGCCTCGGCCACCGCATCATCAACTCGCAGCAGGTGATGAACGTGAAGGACATGTACGCGTCGATCCTCGCGGCCGGCGCACTGGGCTATGCGCTGAACATCCTCTTCCTGCTGGCCGAGCGCCGCATCGTGCACTGGAGCGGACGATGAGAACCGTCGACAACGTGATCAACGGGCCCGTCTACGCGGATGTGCCAAAGCCCGTCTTCACGCCGGGTCCGACCGGCACGCACATCACCATCCGCGGGCTGACCAAGTACTTCGCCGGCTGGCCGCTGTACGAGAACTTCGACCTCGACATCCCCAAGCAGAAGATCGTCTCGGTCTTCGGGCCCAACGGCTGCGGCAAGTCGACGCTGATCAACATGATCGCGGGGCTAATCCCGATCGATTCGGGCGAGATCCTGTTCGACGGCAAGTCGCTCAAGGACACGAAGATCGGCTACGTCTTCCAGAACTACCGCGAGGCGATGTTCCCGTGGATGCGCACCATCGACAACATCGCGTATCCGCTCAAGCTGGAGGGCCGCTCCAAGGCCGAGGTGGATCGGCGCATGCAGGAGCTGGTCGCCTCGTTCGACGTCAAGTTCGACCTCAAGCGCTATCCCTACGAGCTCTCCGGCGGCCAGCAGCAGACCGCGTCGATCATGCGGGCGCTGGCGCCGAACCCCGAGGTGCTGTTCCTCGACGAGCCCTTCTCGGCGCTCGATTTCGAGATGACGCTTTTCATCCGCGAGAAGCTGCAGGAAGTGTTCATGCAGACGGGCACCACGATGCTGCTGGTCTCGCACGACCTGGAAGAAGCCGTGTACCTCGCCGATCAGGTGCTGCTGTTGACCAAGCGGCCGACGAAGGTGGCGGAGATCCTCGACTACGGCGACGCACGTCCTCGCACGCTGGAGACGCTGAGCTCCGCCAGCTTCGTGAGCATGAAAAAGCTGAGCCTGGAAATCTTCCAGCGCGAAGTCCGCCGATAGGGGATCGGTCATGACGCCCGCTCAGATCGAAACCTACGTCGACGCCACGTCGGCGGCCCTGGGCTTGCGCTTGCGCCCGGACCACCGGCCAGGCGTCGTGCGCTTCTTCGCGCTGGCCGCGGAGTTCGCCGCGCTGGTGGAGGCCGTGCCGCTCGATCCCCATGACGAACCGGCGGTGAATTTCGTGCCGGTGGTTCCGAGGGAGAGGGAAGCATGAGCGACGACGCCCTGCTTCTGCTCCAGAAGGATGCGTCGACCATGGCCGCCGCCGTCCAGGCCACAAAGGTCAGCGCCGTCGCGCTCGTGCAGGCCAGCCTGGATCGCATCGACGCCACGGACCGCCGCGTGAACGCCTTCACCGACGTGGTTCGCGAACGTGCGCTGCGGCGGGCGGCGCAGATCGATGCCTCGCTGTTCTCGGACAGGGCGGCGCGCACGCGCGAGCTGCCGCTGCTCGGCGTCCCTTTCGCGGTGAAGAACCTGGTCGACATCGCCGGGCTATCGACGCTGGCCGGCTCGAAGATCGAGCGGGAGAGCCCGCCGGCGCGCGGCGATGCCGAACTGGTCCGGCGGCTCGAAAACGCGGGCGCGGTGCTGGTCGGCGCGCTCAACATGGACGAGTACGCGTACGGCTTCACCACCGAGAACAGCCACGTCGGTGCGGCGCACAACCCGCACGACCTCACGCGGATCGCCGGCGGTTCGTCGGGTGGCTCCGGCGCCGCGGTGGCGGCGGGGCAAGTGCCGCTGACGCTGGGCTCGGACACCAACGGATCGATTCGTGTGCCGGCATCGTTGTGCGGCGTGTTCGGCCTGAAGCCGACCTTCGGGCGCCTGCCGCGCACGGGCAGCTATCCCTTCGTGTCGAGCCTCGACCACCTCGGACCGTTCGCCCGCTCGGCGCGCGATCTCGCGCTGGCGTATGACGCGATGCAGGGTCCGGAAGGCGCCGGAGCGAACGATCCCGGTTGCGCGCAGCGTGCGGTCGAACCCACGATGCCGACGCTGTCGCGCGGGCTCAACGGCCTTCGCGTCGGCGTCCTCGGCGGCTACTTCCGCGAACGCGCACAGCCGGAGGCGCTGACAGCGGTAGATGCCGTCGCGCAAGCATTGGGAGCGAGCCAGACCGTCGAACTGCCGATGGTCGAAGCGGGGCGAGCCGCCGCCTTCCTCATCACCAATTCCGAAGGGGCGGCGCTGCATCTGCCGGACCTGCGCACCCGTGCGCACGACTTCGAGCCCCTTTCGCGCGATCGCTTCCTTGCCGGTGCGTTGCTGCCTGCAGCGTGGATCGCCCGCGCCCAGCGCGTACGGCGCCTGTACGCGGAACAGGTGGCGCGACTGTTCGAGCGCTTCGATGTGCTGCTCGCCGCCGCCACGCCCTGCGCGGCGACGCCCATCGGCGCCGAATGGTTCGAGATCAACGGCCAGCGGCTTCCCGTGCGCCCCAGCATGGGCGTGCTGACCCAGCCCATCTCCTGCATCGGCCTGCCGGTCTGCGCGGTGCCCGTGTGGGGCGCCCACCCCGACTTGCCGATCGGCGTGCAGGTCATCGGCGCGCCGTGGCGTGAGGACCTGGTGCTGCGCGTCGCCGCCGCACTCGAATCGGCCGGCGTGGCGCATTCGCCCGTCGCCACGCTCTGACCAAGGACACGATGAACACGCCCATCAACCTCCCCGAGGTGCTGGCCGAAGTGACGGCCGCCTTCGATCGCTACGAAGACGCGCTGGTCCACAACAATGTCGAGATCCTCGACGAGCTGTTCTGGAACAGCCCGCACACGCTGCGCTACGGCGCCACCGAGAACCTCTACGGCTTCGAGGCGATCCAGGCTTTCCGCGCATCGCGCCCGTCGCAAGGCCTGGCGCGCGAGATCCTGCGCACCGTCATCACCACCTATGGCCACGACTTCGCCACGGCCAACGTCGAGTTCCGCCGCGAAGGAAGCACAAAGACGGGGCGCCAGAGCCAGACATGGATGCGCACCGCCCAAGGCTGGCGCGTCGTGGCGGCGCATGTGAGCCTTATGGGCTGATTTCGGCGCCGAAATCGCCGATTCGCACTGGTACGGTTTATGCACACCTTCTTGTATCCAAGACAGGACTTCCCGGCCCTCCGACCCCTCCACTTCTTCAGGAGCAAGCACCATGAGCCAGTTCAATCGTCGTGATTCCCTCAAGTCCCTGGCCGCGCTGGCGTCCGCCACCACGCTGGGTGGATGGAGTGCCCTCGCCATCGCGCAGAAGCCGCTGACGGTCGGCGTGATCTATGTCGGTCCGCGCGACGACTATGGCTACAACCAGGCGCATGCGCAGGCGGCGGTCGAGCTCAAGAAGATGCCCGGCATCAAGGTGATCGAGGAAGAGAACGTGCCCGAGACCGCGGCCGTGCAGAAGACGATGACCGGGATGATCGCGCAGGACGGCGCGGGCCTCCTGTTCCCGACCTCGTTCGGCTATTTCGATCCCCACATCCTCGCTGTGGCACCGAAGAACCCGGACGTTCGCTTCTCGCACTGCGGCGGACTGTGGACCGAAGGCAAGCACCCCAAGAACGTCGGCAGCTTCTTCGGCTACATCGACGAATGCCAGTACCTCAATGGCGTGATCGCCGGGCACATGACGAAGAGCAACAAGATCGCCTTCGTCGCCGCCAAGCCGATTCCCCAGGTGCTGCGCAACATCAATGCCTTCACGATGGGCGCGCGCTCGGTCAAGCCGGGCATCACCTGCAGCGTGATCTTCACGGGCGACTGGTCGATGGCGGTCAAGGAAGCCGAAGCCACCAACAGCCTCGCCGACCAGGGCTGCGACGTGTTCACGATGCACGTCGACGGCCCCAAGGTGGTGGTCGAGACCGCGGCCAAGCGCGGCAAGATGGTGTGCGGCTACCACGCGAGCCAGGCCAAGCTGGCACCCAACGCGTACCTCACCGGCGCCGAGTGGAACTGGCTCACGGCCTACAAGACCATCGTCGATGCGGCGCAGGCCGGCAAGCCGCATCCGAACTTCCTGCGCGGCGGATTGAAAGAGGGCTACGTCAAGATGTCGCCCTACGGACCGATGGTGACGGACGCTGCCAAGAAGAATGCCGATGACGTCAAGGCCAAGATGCTCGCGGGCAGCTTCGACATCTTCAGCGGCCCCTTGAAGGACAACAAGGGCGCAGTCGTCATTGCAGGTGGCAAGACGTTGAAGCAGACGGACCTCGAACTCGAAAAGATGAACTACCTCGTCGAAGGCGTGGTCGGCTCCATCGGGTGAATTCGCTCTCCCCCAGGCTGCGCGCACTTCGTGTCGCTTCGCCTTCCCCCTCGCCGGGGGCAATACCGGCGGACCGGCGGAGCCGGATCCGCGGTATTTCTGGAGGAGTCGGGGCGGCTCATTGAATGGGGCACTTCATCATGCGTAACGCGCTTCGGGAAATTGGACTGCCGGTGTTCGCCATTGCGGCGGCGCTGCTGCTGTTCGGGGTGTTTGTCTGGTTCGCGGGGGTGAGTCCGCTGGAAGTCTGGGTCATCCTTTTCAAGGGGGCGTTCGGCGACTGGTTCTCGTGGCAGAACACATTGCAGCGCGCGGCGCCGTTGATGCTCACGGCGCTTTGCGTGGCGATCCCGGCTCGTGCGGGGCTGGTGATCATCGGCGGGGAAGGGGCGCTGGTGCTCGGTGGGCTCGCCTGTGCGGCGCTGCCCTACCTCATGCCGCTGCCGGCCAATATCGTGGGCACCGTGGCGCTTTGCATTGCGGGAGCCATCGCCGGCGCGGTCTGGATCGCCCTCGCGGGGTGGTTGCGGCAGTACCGGGGCATCAACGAGACCATCAGCAGCCTGCTGCTGGCGTACGTCGCCATCGGTCTCTTCAAGCATGTGGTCGAAGGCGCGCTGCGTGATCCGGCCAGTCTCAACAAGCCCGCGACGCGCTCGCTCGCGGACGGATTGGCGATTGGCGGCATCGGTGGCTCGGATGTGCACTGGGGGCTCGCGATCGGCGTGGTGGCGTGCCTGGTGTCGGGGCTCTGGCTGCGGGCGACTGCTTCCGGCTTCTCAGTGCGCGTCGTCGGCGGCAATCCGCGGACCGCGCAACTGGTCGGGCTGCCGGCCAGCCGGCTCATCCTCGCAGCCTGCGGCCTGGGCGGCGCCTGTGCCGGCGTGGCCGGCGCGGTGGAAGTGGCTGCGGTTCACACGAACGCCAATGCGTCGCTGATCGCGGGCTATGGCTACGCGGGCATCCTGGTGTCGTTCATTGCGCGCCATAACCCGGTGGCGGTGATTCCGGTGGCGATCCTGTTCGGCGGCTTCGGCGCGGCGGGGAGCCTGCTGCAAAGGCGGCTCGGGCTGCCCGACGCGTCGGTGCTGGTGCTGCAGGGCATGGCCTTCGTGCTGATCCTGGCGAGCGAAGGCCTGCGGATGATCGACTGGAAGGCGCTGTTCAGGAACCGCGCGCCGCAGGTCTCGCAACCCGGTCCTTTGGTGAAAGAGGTGGCGCAATGACGGCCGACCAATGGATCGCACTGGTCGCCGGTATCGTCGGCGGCGCACTGCGCGTGGGCGCACCGTTTCTGTTCGTCAGCCTGGGCGAGTGCCTGACCGAGAAGTCGGGCCGGATCAACCTGGGCCTCGAAGGCGTGCTGGTCCTGTCGGCAATGGCGTCCTTCGGCGGCGCCTGGCTCACCGATTCCGCATGGCTGGGCGTGCTGATCGGCGGCATCGTGGGCGCGGCGCTCGCCTTGCTGCACGGGCTGCTGTGCTCGCTCGACCGGGTCAACGACGTGGCGACCGGCATCGCGTTGATGCTGTTTGGCACGGGCCTCGCGTTCTATCTTGGCAAGCCGCTGATCCAGCCGCAGGCACCGCAGCTTCCGGCGATTCCACTGGGCAACTGGAGCGACAACCCCGTGATCCGGGCGGCCCTCCAGGTGAATTCGCTGGTGCCCATCGGCATCGCGCTCGCCGTGCTGCTGTGGTGGGGCTTTGCGCACACGCGCGCGGGCCTGCTCGTGCGCATGGCGGGCGATTCTGCAAATGCGACGCGCGCGCTCGGCTACTCGGTGTCGGGCTTGCGCATCGCGGCGACCACGGCGGGCGGCTTCATCGCGGGGTTGGGCGGCGCATCGCTCACGCTGTTCTATCCCGGCAGCTGGAATGAAGGCATCTCCAGCGGGCAGGGCCTGATCGCCGTCGCGCTGGTGATCTTCGCGCGATGGAGTCCATTGCGCTGCATCGGTGCTGCGCTGCTCTTCGGCGGCGCGGGCGCCATCGGCCCGGCGTTGCAGTCGATCGGCGTGGGGTGGGGCTATCACCTCTTCAACACGGTGCCCTATGTGCTGACCCTGGTCATCCTGGTGCTGACCTGCAAGCCGGGCAGTGTCGCCGTCGGAAGCCCCGGCGAGTTGTCTTCCACACGTTGAGCCGTCGACCCATGAGTGCTTCTTCCACGCAATCCGAATGCTTCGTCGCCGCGGCGCCGTATCCGTGGCCGTACAACGGCGCGCTGCGGCCTGACAACACGGCGCTGATCGTGATCGACATGCAGACCGACTTCTGCGGCAAGGGCGGCTATGTCGACGTGATGGGCTACGACCTTTCGCTGGTGCAGGCGCCGATCGAACCGATCGCGCGCACGCTGGCGCGGCTGCGGCCCCTGGGCTTTCACATCATCCACACGCGGGAGGGGCATCGTCCCGACCTCGCGGACCTGCCGGCCAACAAGCGCTGGCGTTCGCGCCAGATCGGCGCCGACGGCGTGGGCATTGGCGACGTCGGCCCTTGCGGCCGCATCCTGGTGCGGGGCGAGCCCGGCTGGGAAATCATTCCCGCGCTGGCGCCGATCGATGGCGAGGTGGTCATCGACAAGCCGGGCAAGGGCTCGTTCTATGCAACCGATCTCGAACTGGTGCTGCGCACGCGCGGCATCGAGAACCTGATCCTCGCCGGCATCACGACCGACGTGTGCGTGCATACGACGATGCGCGATGCCAACGACCGCGGCTTCGAATGCCTGCTGCTGTCGGACTGCACGGCCGCGACGGATCACGGCAACCATCTCGCGGCGCTGAAGATGATCACCATGCAGGGCGGCGTGTTCGGCGCGCATGCGACCTCGGGCGCCCTGCTCGAGGCGCTGTCGGCGTTCTAGGAACGGAGTCACCGAATGATCGCACCCGTCGACCCGATGCCGCCGTCCACCGGCGCGCTGGCGCTGGACACCTACGAGCTGACCAAGCGCTTCGGCAGCTTCACGGCCATGGACCGCGTGACCATGCATGTGGAGGCCGGGACGGTGCACGCGTTGCTTGGCGAGAACGGCGCGGGCAAGAGCACGCTGGTCAAGTGCGTGGCGGGTTTCCAGCGGGCCGAGGAGGGCAGCATCATGATCGACGGGCGCGAGCAGGACATCGCGAACCCGATCGTGGCGCGCGCGCTCGGCATCGGCATGGTCTACCAGCACTTCACGCTGGCGCCGGGGATGACGGTGGCGGAGAACCTGTTGCTGGCCGGTGGCAAGACGCCGGCCATGATCGACTGGAAGTCGACGCGCGCCGAGCTCAAGGCCTTCCTGGCAACGACGCCTTTCAGCCTGGATCTCGACATGCGGCCTTCGGAGCTGGCGGCGGGCGAGAAGCAGAAGCTGGAGTTGCTGAAGCAGCTGTACCTCAAGCCACGATTGCTGATCCTGGACGAGCCGACCTCGGTGCTGACGCCGCAGGAGGCCGACGAAGTGCTGGGCCACGTGCGCGAGTTCGCGCGAAGCGGGCTCTGCACGGTACTGATCATCACGCACAAGTTTCGCGAGGTGATGTCGTACGCGGACAGCGTGACGGTGTTGCGCCGTGGCAAGGCGGTACACCACTGCAAGGTGTCGGAAACGAACCCGGCGAAGCTGGCGGCAGCCATGATGGGCGAGGGCGAGGCGCCGCCGCCCGAAGGCGACACCGCGGCGCCGACCGGTCGTGCCCTGCATGCGATGAACGACACGGCGGCGGATTCGCCCGTCGCCTTGCGTGTGGAAGGGTTGAAGGCGCAGGGGGATCGGGGAACGCTGGCGGTGCACGACCTGAGCCTCAGCGTGCGGTCGGGGGAAATCCTCGGCGTGGCGGGCGTGTCGGGCAATGGCCAGCGTGAACTGGTCGAGGCGCTGGTGGGTCAGCGACCGCGCTTGGCCGGGCAGGTGACGGTGATGGGCGAGCCTTATGCGGCGAAGCGCGAGGAGAACCGGCGCCTGAAGGTGCGCAGCCTGCCCGAAGAGCCTTTGCGCAATGCCTGCGTCGGCGATCTCAGCGTGGCGGAGAACATGGCGCTGCGGGATTTCGATCAGCCGCCTCTGGCATGGAAGGCGCTGGGCGCGGGGGTGCTCAACTTTCCGCTGTGGCGCAGTCGGGCACGTGAATGGATTGCCGAGTACGGCGTCAAGACACAGGGGGAGGGCGCGCCGATTCGCAGTCTCTCTGGTGGCAATGTCCAGCGTGCAGTGCTGGCCCGCGAACTGGCGGGGGACATCAATGTGTTGATCGCTGCGAATCCTGTGTTCGGTCTGGACTTCGCGGCTGTCGCCGAGATTCACAGCCGCATCGTGCAGGTGCGGGCGCGGGGTGGGGCTGTGCTTTTGATCAGCGAGGATCTCGACGAACTGCTGGAGATGGCGGATCGCATCGTCGTGATGAGCGAAGGGCGCGTCGTGTTCGAAACTGCTGCGGCAACGGCTGAACGACACGTGCTGGGGGCGCACATGGGGGGTGGGGATCACTCTGCTGCGGTGGCCTCATGAGTGCGCCGTTATCCCTTGGCGTTGGGAGAGCGCCCGGTATGCGGTGTGGGCTCGCCGACCCCGCTACGCCGGCCCTTCGGGCTGCCCTGCAGTGCTCGCTTCAGGCGGGGGCCGCGCAAACTCGCTGCGCTCAAACACGCGCGGCCCTTTTTCCGCCTGAAGCTGCGCGCTTCGGCGGCGTAGAGGGGTCGGCGAGCCCACACCGCATACCGGGCTTTGGGGGTGTTCAAGGGACTGGGACGCTCGAAACGTCGACACCCGTCCCTCACTTACGGCAGTGGCAGCGGACAGTTCAACCTCAACGTGTCGGCGACAGTGGGCGGTGTGCCCTGTGTCGGCCGTTGAGGCACCGCCGAGCAGCGCAGCGACAGGCGGATCAGGGCCGCGCGTGTCTGAGCGAAGCGAGTTTGCGCGGACCCCGCCTGTCGGGAGCAGCGCAGGGCAGCCGCAAAGCGGCTGGTGACGTCGGCCGGCACAGGGCACACCGCCCACTGTCGCCCCGCCCACCTTCCGTGCGTCTTTCAATGCAACCCGGAAGCGACCCATGCAAGTAGACGCAACCCCTTTCCCCTACGAATTCGACCTGGCAAAGACAGCCCTGGTCCTCATCGACATGCAGCGCGACTTCATCGAGCCAGGAGGTTTCGGCGAAACCCTTGGCAACGATGTCTCCCTGCTCGAAGCCATCGTCCCGGCGACGAAGAGAACGCTCGAAGCCTGGCGGGAAGCTGGCGGCCTGGTGGTCCACACGCGCGAAGCCCACAAGCCCGATCTTTCGGACTGCCCGCCAGCCAAGCGCAACCGCGGCAACCCGACCCTGCGCATCGGCGACGAAGGGCCGATGGGCCGCATCCTCGTGATCGGCGAGCCGGGCAACCAGATCATCGACGCACTCGCGCCCGTCGAAGGCGAGATCGTGGTCGACAAGCCGGGCAAGGGTGCCTTCTATGCCACCGGCCTGCACGAGATGCTCAAGCGGCGCGGCATCACCCACCTGCTCTTCGGCGGCGTGACCACCGAAGTCTGCGTGCAGACCAGCATGCGCGAAGCCAACGATCGCGGCTACGACTGCCTGTTGCTGGAAGACTGCACCGAGAGCTACTTTCCCGCCTTCAAGGCGGCAGCGGTCGAGATGATCCGCGCCCAGGGCGCCATCGTCGGTTGGACCGCACCGAGCGACGCATTGCTCGCCGCGCTCGGCAAGCACTAACATCCCCCACGTGTCCTCTGTCCGATCCCCTTCCGTTCCCTCCGAGCCTGCGGCTCCAGATCCGGCGTTTCGAACCCGCGCCGATCAGGTCTACGCGCAACTCAAGCGGGATGTGGCCGAGTTCAGCCTCGTGCCTGGGGACCGCTTCACCGAGAACGAAATCAGCGAGCGGCTCGGCGTCTCGCGCACGCCGGTGCGGCAGGCGCTGTTCAGGTTGCAGCAGGAGGGATTTGTCGAAGTCCTGTTCCGCAGCGGCTGGCGGGTGCTGCCCTTCGACTTCGACCAGTTCGAGCAGCTCTACGACCTGCGCATGGTGCTCGAGACCACGGCAGTCCACCGGCTCTGCGAAAGCGACCATCGCGTGGACCGCAGCCTGGTCGAGGAACTGGCGGGCATCTGGCTCGTGCCCACGGCGCAGCGCAGCTCGGACACCGTGCAGGTGGCACAGTGGGACGAGGCCTTTCATTGCGCGCTCGTCGCTGCCGCAGGCAACGGCGAAATGGCCCGGGTGCATCGCGACGTGACCGATCGCATCCGCATCATCCGACGGCTCGATTTCACCAAGCAGCCGCGCATCGACGCCACCTACGACGAGCACGCCAAGATCCTGAAGGCGATCCGCGCGAACCGGGGCGACCAGGCCGCGATGCTGCTGCGGGCGCACATCGAGACCAGTCAGTCCGAGGTGCGCAAGATCACGCTGCACCAGGTGCACATGGCGCGCCACGCGGGCCGGCCTAGGCCGCCCGGGCGCTGAGTCACTCCGCGGTGATGCCGCCGCGGTGGACCACGTCGGCCCAGCGCGTGGCGTCTTTCTGGATCAATGCGCCGAATTCCTCCGGCGTCGATGCGGCGGGCACCATGCCCTGTGCCTCGAAAGCAGTCGCGACTTCGGGCTGCTTCAGGATCGCGCCGATCTCCTTGTTGAGCCGCGCGACCACCGCGGGCGGCGTTCCCTTGGGTGCGAGCACGCCGTACCACATGTCGACATTGCCGCCCTTGATGCCGGCTTCGGCGAGCGTCGGCACGTTCGGCAACTGCGGCAGGCGCTTGTCGCTGCCCGTGGCGATCGCCCTGAGCTTGCCGGCCTGGATGTGCTGCAGCGCGACGTGCACCGGCAGGAACATGTAGTCGATGCGACCGCCCAGCAGGTCCGTCACCGCGCCGGCCGTGCCCTTGTAGGGGACGTGCAGCATCTCGGTGCCGGTGTATTGCAGCAGCAGCGCCATCGAAAGATGATGGGGCGTTCCGACGCCGGGCGTGGCGTAGGTCAGCTTGCCCGGCTCGGCCTTGGCAGCCGCGACCATCTGCGCGACCGAGGTGGTCTTCTGCACGTTGGGATTGGTCACCAGCAGCAGCGTGCCCCACGAGGTGAGCGACACCGGCGTGAAGTCGGAGACGGGGTCGTAGGCGAGCGACTTGTAGAGGCCCTTGTTCATCACCAGCGTGTTGACCTGCACCATCAGCGTGTAGCCATCCGGCTTGGCGCGTGCCACCCTTTCGCTGCCGATGTTGCCGCTGGCGCCGGCCACGTTGTCGACGATCACCGGCTGGCCGAGCGCCGCGGGCAGCCGCACTGACAACTGGCGCGCGATCAGGTCGATGCCGGTGCCGGGGGTGTAGGGCACTACCAGCGTAATCGGTTGGTCGGGCCACGCATGCGCGGCCATGGCGCTGGCGGCCATCAGGAGGGTGGCGAGGATCTTCTTCAAGGGGCGCATCGGTGTCTCCGTATCGTTTTGGTGGGCGGCGCGTGCTTCAAATGTAGGAGGGACGCGATTGCAAGGCGGCCGGGTCGTAGCCCGCGACGCGCTTGTAGTTGTCCGAGATGGCCTGGAGTTCCTGCTGCGTCACGAAGTCCTCCAGGCGCTCGAAGCGCCGTCCGCCGGAACGCTCGAACACTTCGCGCAGGATCGCGTCCGGCGGATTGCTGCGGTTGGTCAGCACGACGTTGGTGGTCGCCTTCACGCGCACGCGGTCGTAGTCTTCCAGCGCCGCGTTGCCGACGCCCATCCTGTGCAGCGCGCCGGCGAGGTAGCGGGCGTCGATGATGGCCTGGCCGGCACCGTTCGAGCCACGCGGCACCATCGGATGCGCCGCGTCGCCGAGCAGCGTGAGGCGGCCGTGCGTCCACTTCGGCAGCGGGTCCTGGTCGACCATCGGGTATTCGAGGATCGCATCGGACGAGCGGATCAGCGCCGGCACGTCGAGCCAGTCGAAGTGCCAGTCCTCGAAGGCGGGGAGGAAATCCTCGAGCCGGCCGGGGCGGCTCCAGTCCTGGATCGCGGGCTTCGGCGCGTGGATCTCGGCGACCCAGTTGATCAGCTGGTTGCCGTCGCCGTCGACGTTGTCGCGGATCGGGTAGATCACCATCTTGCCCCGGTCGAGCCACCCGGCGCGGACCATGCTCGCGCCCGAGAGGAAAGGCTTGTGCTTCGCAGTACCGCGCCACATGTTGACGCCGGAATAGCGCGGCGCGCCTTCGCCCGGGTAGAACTGCTTCCGCAGCACCGAGTGGATGCCGTCGCAGCCCACGGCAATCGATCCGCGCGCACTGGGAAGAGGCGATCCGTCCGGTGCGGTGAAGCGTGCGGTGACGCCGGTGTCGTCCTGGTCCACGCCGGCGCAGCGATGGCCGCAGACCACGGCATCCGCGCCGAGGCGCTCGCGCGTTGCCTGGAGAAGTGCGGTGTGCAGATCACCCCGGTGGATCGAGTACTGGGGCCACGCGTAACCCGCGGCTGTTCCGGCGGCTTCGCGAAACACCATTTGGCCATGGGCGTTGAAGAAGATCGATTCCTTGGTGCGCACGCCGACCGCATCGAGCGCCGGCATCAGGCCCAGTTCGCTCAGTTCGCGCACCGCATGCGGCAGCAGGTTGATGCCCACGCCGAGGGGCTTCAGTTCAGGCACGGCCTCGTAGACGCGGCAGGCGATGCCCGCCTGGTGGAGGCTCAATGCCAGGGTCAGTCCGCCGATGCCGGCGCCCAGCACGATGACTTCGGTTTGCTTGCTCATGTCTCCAACTCGCGTTTGATCTGTCGGGGGTTCGTCAAGCAGCGGATTAGATCGACCCCTCGATCATTTGGGAAATTTAGATGTCGTATGGATTTATCATGAACTCGTATGAATCTGTCCGTCCGGCAAATGCGCGCCTTCCTGCATGTCGCGCGCATCGGCAACTTCACACGCGCGGCCGAACAGGCGCACATGACGCAGGCGGGCCTGAGCACGCTGGTGCGGGAGATGGAGCGGCAACTCGGCTGCCGCCTCTTCGACCGCACCACGCGCATGGTCAGCCTCACGGCGGCGGGCCGGCGGCTGTTGCCGGTCGTCGAGCGCGTCGTGACCGACCTCGACGACGTCACCGCCCGGCTCGGCATCGAAGGCGACGAAGCGCGCCAGACGCTGCGCATTGCCGCCACCCCGCTGGTGTCGTCCAACCTGCTGCCGCAGGTCTTCCATCAGTTCCGCGAGGGCCATCCCACGGTCAACCTGAAGCTGTTCGATGCGGACCTGCGCGATGTCGAGGCGATGGTCGTGAGCGGCGAGGCGGACATGGGGCTAGGGTTCTTCTTCAAGGCCGCGCCGGGGCTCGAACGTGCGCCGGTGGGGCGGTTCCACCTGATGCGGGTCGCGGGCGCGGAATCCGAGGAGGCATCGCCGGCGACCGGTACCGTGCCCTGGTCGTCACTGCGCGCCGCTGAACTGATCGGGTTGCCGTCGAGCAATCCGATCCAGAAGGTCATCGACGTGCAGTTGGGCGCGATCGGCCGGGCCGATGCGCAACGCCAGGCGTTCAACTTCTTCGGCACGCTGATCGCCATGGTGGAGTCCGGATTCGGCACGGCGGTGATGCCGACCTTTGCGCTGGCGGCCTGCCGCCGGCATCGCGTGCGCACCGACGTTCTGGTCAAGCCGAAGGTGGCGCTGGACTTCTATCGCATCAGCAAGCGAGGCGCCCACGAGAGCGAGGCCATGCGCTCCTTCAGCGAGACTTTGGTGAGGGCATTGCCTGCGCTGTCGAGATAGCGGCGACGGGCGATGCCCTGCGCTTCAGAGCTTGAAGTCGTAGTCGATCGTGATCGGCGCGTGATCGCTGAACTTCAGCGTCTTGAAGATCGCTTCGTTGCGCGCCAGCTTGGCCAGCTTCGGCGTGGCGAGGTGGTAGTCCAGCCGCCAGCCCACGTTCTTGGCATAGGCCTGGCCGCGGTTGCTCCACCAGGTGTAGGCCTCGTCGGTGGTGTCCGGCTTGAGCAGGCGGTAGACGTCCACCAGCCCGGCACCTTCCGCACCGGCGTCCAGCAGGTTCGTCATCCAGGCGCGTTCCTCGGGCAGGAAGCCGCTGTTCTTCTGGTTGCCGCGCCAGTTCTTCAGGTCGATCTCCTTGTGGGCGATGTTGATGTCGCCGCACAGGATGAAGTCGCGCTCGCGCTTCAGCGCGATGAGGTGCGGGAAGAATCCCTTCAGGAAGCGGAACTTGGCGGCCTGCCGCTCTTCGCCGGACGATCCGCTCGGGAAGTAGCAACTGATGATGGAGAGCTTGCGCTTCGGCGTGTCGAAGCGCAGTTCGAGATAGCGGCCCTCGGCATCGAACTCGGCATCGCCCCAGCCGACGACCACCTTGCTGGGCGCGTGCTTCGAATAGATCGCCGTCCCTGCATAACCCTTCTTTTCCGCGAAATGAAAGTGGCCCTTGAGGCCGGCCATCTCCTCGAAGCGGCCCTCGATGTCGCTCGCCTGAACGCGGATTTCCTGCATGCAAATACAATCCGGCGCCAGTTCGGCGACCCAGTCGGCGACGCCTTTGGTGGACGCCGATCGCAGGCCGTTGAGGTTGAGGCTGGTCAGTTTGAACACAAGGAACATTCCCTATGGCTGAAGAGATTGGAGAGGGCGCGCTCGCACAGGAATTCGTGCAGTTCGCGCTGGAATCGGGGGTACTGCGCTTCGGCCAGTTCAAGACCAAGGCCGGCCGCATGAGCCCGTATTTTTTCAACGCGGGCCTGTTCGATGACGGCGCCAAGCTCGCGCGGCTCGCCGGATTCTATGCAGACCGCCTGATCGCCAGCGGGCTCGAATTCGACATGATCTACGGCCCCGCCTACAAGGGCATTCCGCTGGGCGCCACGGTCGCCGCCGAACTGGCGCGGCGCGGCCGCAACGTGCCCTTCGCGTACAACCGCAAGGAAGCCAAGGACCACGGCGAAGGCGGGACGCTGGTCGGTGCACCGCTCAAGGGGCGGGTGCTGATCGTCGACGACGTGATGTCCGCCGGGACCGCGGTGCGCGAATCGATCGCCGCGATCCGTGGCGCCGGCGCCACGCCCCACGCCGTCGCGATCGCGCTCGATCGCCAGGAAAAAGCCACCGAAAACGGCGTGGATGTGGACCACAGCGCCGTGCAATATGTCCGCGATCAGCTCGGACTGCATGTAACTGCCATCGCGACGCTTGACGACTTGTTACAGTACCTGTCAAGCCGCGCCGACGACGAACTGGGCGCCCACCGCCAGGGAGTGCTGGCGTACCGGGCACGTTACGGCGCAGGTTGATTCAACCTGCCTGAAGGATTCATGTTGGCGAGAACCCAAGCACTGTTTGCATTTCTGGCGCTCTCGCTGGCTGCGGCCGGTGCCGGGCACGCCCAGCAACCCTCGGGCACGCGGCCATCGACCGGCGCCGCAGGCGCGGGCCCCGGCATCTACAGCTGCACCGACGCGAAGGGCCGCACGATCACCGCGGACCGGCCGATCGCCGACTGCATCGACCGCGAGCAGCGCGAACTCAACCCGAGCGGCACGACGCGGCGCAAGATCGAACCCACCTACACGGCCCGTGAGCAGGCGGAGCGCGAGGAACGGGAGCGCCAGGCGCAGTTGCTGGCCGCACGCCAGCTCGAGGAAAAGCGGCGCGAACGGGCGTTGTTGATCCGCTACCCCACGCCCGCGGCGCACGACCGGGAGCGCACCGAGGCGCTGGTCCAGATCGATGCCGTCATCCAGGCGGCGAAAAAGCGACTGGGCGAACTCGCCGAGGAAAAGAAGCAGATCGACGACGAGCTCGAGTTCTACAAGAAGGACCCGAGCAAGGCGCCCGACTCGCTGCGCCGGAAGGTCGACGACAACGCGCGCAGCGCGGCGGTGCAGAACCGCTTCATCGGGGAGCAGGAAGACGAGAAGAAGCGGGTGAATGCGCGCTTCGACGAAGAGCAGGCGCGCTTGAAACCCCTCTGGGCAGCTAAATAGGCTCGCCCCCAGGCTTGCTCACTTCGTGTAGCCGCCTACCCCCTACCGGGGGCAACACCGGCGGCCCGGCGGAGCCGGTTCCGCGGTGTTTTTGAGCTCGCTCCCAGGCTTGCCGCACTTCGTGTGGCCGCCTGCCCCCTGCCGGGGGCAACACCGGCGGCCCGGCATAGCCGGTTCCGCGGTGTTTCACGAAGGGCGGCCCTTGCTTCGCGGGCCGCTGTGGCTGTCAGCCTAGCTTTGCTTTGAGGAGGGCGTTGACCTGGGCGGGGTTGGCTTTGCCCTGGCTGGCTTTCATGACCTGGCCGACGAGGGCGTTGAAGGCCTTGTCTTTGCCGGCGCGGTATTCGTCGATGTTTTTCTGGTTGGTGGCGAGGACGGCGTCGATGATTTTCTCGAGGGCGCCGCTGTCGCTCATCTGCTTGAGGCCCTTGGCTTCGATGACGGCGTCGACATCCTGGCTTTCGCCGGTCCAGAGGGCGTCGAAGACCTGGCGGGCGGCGTTGTTCGAGATGGTGCCGTCGTTGATGCGTTCGATGAGCTTGGCCAGTTGCGCGGCAGTCACCGGGGCCTCGGTGATTTCGATGTCCTGCTGGTTGAGGCGGCGGGCGATTTCGCCGGTGATCCAGTTGCTGGCGAGCTTGGGCGCGGCGCCGGCGCTGACGGCGGCGTCGAAGTAGCCGGCGAGCGCGGGGCTCTGCGTGAGCTGGGTCGCGTCGTATTCCGAGAGGGCGTGCTGCTGCACATAGCGCTCGGCCATGGCACGCGGGAGTTCGGGCATCTCGGCGCGCACGCGGTCGATCCATTCGGCGGCGATGGCCAGCGGCGGCAGGTCGGGGTCGGGGAAGTAGCGGTAGTCCGCGGCGTCTTCCTTGGTGCGCATGGCGCGGGTCTCACCGGTGTCGGGGTCGAACAGCACCGTGGCCTGCTGGATCTCGCGGCCGTCCTCCAGCTCCTCGATCTGCCAGCGGATCTCGTAGTCGATCGCCTGCTGCATGAACTTGAAGCTGTTGAGGTTCTTGATTTCGCGGCGCGTGCCCAGCGGTGCACCGGGCCTGCGCACGGAGACGTTGGCATCGCAGCGGAAGCTGCCTTCCTGCATGTTTCCGTCGCAGATGCCGATCCAGGTGACGATCTTGTGCAGCTCGCGCGCATAGGCCACGGCCTCGGCGGTGGAGCGCATGTCGGGCTCGGTCACGATCTCCAGCAGCGGCGTGCCGGCGCGGTTCAGGTCGATGCCCGACTGGCCGATGAAGTCCTCGTGCAGCGACTTGCCGGCGTCCTCTTCGAGGTGGGCGCGCACCAGGCGCACGGTCTTCTTCTCGTCGCCGAGGAAGAAGCTCACCGAGCCGCCCTGCACGACCGGAGTCTCGAACTGGCTGATCTGGTAGCCCTTGGGCAGGTCGGGGTAGAAGTAGTTCTTGCGCGCGAACACGCTGCGCGGCGCGATGTGCGAACCGAGCGCAAGCCCGAGCTTGATCGCGCGCTCGACGGCGCCCTTGTTCATCACCGGCAGCGTGCCGGGCAGCGCGAGGTCGACGGCGCAGGCCTGCGTGTTGGGCTCGGCGCCGAACGCGGTGGACGCGCGGCTGAAGATCTTCGACGCGGTGGAAAGCTGGGCGTGGGTCTCGAAGCCGATGATGACTTCGTAGCCGCGCACCAGCGGGCCCGTCGGACGTCCGCTCTGCGCGGCTTCGAAAGTGTTGATTTCGCTCATGTCGGTGCTCAGTAGCCTTCCGGTGTGCGCTGGTGCCAGTCGGTGGCCTGCTGGAAGCGGTGCGCCGCGTTGAGCAGCCGGGCTTCGTCGCAGTAGTTGCCGATCAGCTGCACGCCGACCGGCATGCCGCCGTCGAAGCCTGCCGGCACGCTCATGCCCGGAAGGCCGGCGAGCGAGGCGGGCAGGGTGAAGATGTCGGCCAGGTAGTCGGCGACCGGATCGCCACCGTGCTCGCCCAGCTTCCACGCCACGGTCGGCGCGGCCGGGCCGGCGATGATGTCGCACTGCCTGAACGCCTGCTGGAAGTCGTCCGCGATCATGCGGCGCACCTTCTGGGCCTGCAGGTAGTAGGCGTCGTAGTAGCCATGGGAAAGCACATAGGTGCCGATCATGATGCGGCGCTTGACCTCGTCGCCGAAGCCTTCTTCGCGCGTCTTGGCGTACATGTCGGCGAGATCGCGGTAGTCCGCGGCGCGATGGCCGAACTTGACGCCGTCGAAGCGGCTCAGGTTGCTCGACGCCTCGGCCGCCGCCAGTATGTAGTAGACGGGGATCGACAACTCCGTGCGGGGCAGGGTGATCTCGACGCGACGTGCGCCCAGCTTCTCGTACTCTGCCAGTGCGGCATCAACCACAGCGCGCACGCCGGGCGCGACGCCGTCGCCGAGGAATTCCTTCGGCACGCCGATCCGGAGGCCTTCCAGCGAGTCGCCGAGGCGGCGCGAGAAATCCTCGGCCGGCTGGTCGAGCGAGGTCGAATCGCGATCCGGGTCGGGTCCGCACATCGCGGACAGCAGCAGTGCGCAGTCCTCCGCAGAGCGGGCCATGGGGCCGGCCTGGTCGAGGCTGGACGCGAAGGCCACCATGCCGTAGCGAGAGGCGCGCCCGTAGGTCGGCTTGATGCCGGTCACGCCGCAGAAGGACGCGGGCTGGCGGATCGAGCCGCCGGTGTCGGTGCCGGTCGCAGCGGGCGCCAGGCGGGCGGCGACGACCGCGGCGCTGCCGCCCGACGAGCCGCCGGGAATGCGCGCCGGATCCCAGGGATTGCGAACCGGCACAGCATGGTCGAAGCCGACGGCGGGCACCGCGACGTTTTCGTTGGCCGAGCCCATCGCGAATTCGTCGCAGCTCAGCTTGCCGAGCGTGACGGCGCCGGCTTCGGCGAGCTTGCGCACGACGGTGGCGTCGAAGGGCGAGCGGTAGCCGGCCAGGATGCGGGATCCGGCGGTGGTCGGGAGATTCGCGGTAACGAAGATGTCCTTGTGCGCGATCGGCACGCCGGCCAGAGGCGCCGCGTTGCCGGCGGCCAGTTGGTCGTCCGCCGCGCGGGCCTGGGCCAGCGTCAGGTCCTCGTCGACCGCCACGAAGGCGCCCAGGTCCTGGTGCTGGCGGATCCGGTCCAACTGGTGCCGGGCGGCTTCGACCGCCGAAACCTTACGCTCGCGCAGGGCCTTGGCAATCTCCGCCACGCCCATCTGGTGCAGTTCGCCGCTCATTCGATCACCTTCGGAACGAGGAACAGGCCGTTTTCGACCGCCGGCGCACTGCGCTGGTTGGCTTCGCGGTTGTTCGGTTCGGTCACGACGTCCTGGGCCAGGCGGAGCGTCACGTCCGCGACTGTGGCGACGGGATGCGCCAGCGGCTCGATGCCGGCGGTGTCGACCGCGCGCATCTGCTCAACGAGGTCGAAGAAACCGTTGATCTGGCCGAGCATTCGCTCGCTTTCGTCGGGTGCAAGCTGGAGCCGGGCGAGCGTTGCGATGCGCGCAATATCGGATGAGGTGAGGGACATCGGAGAAAAGGGACTGGCGGGTGTGAAAACCGGGCACTAGCACCCCGCAACGGAGCGCCGAAACGCTGGAGTGACAAGGGATTCGGTTATTATCCCGCCTTTGCCGCAACCCCCGCGAACGCGGCGGCATTTGCCGCAAAAACGATTCAAACCACCCCGTCAAACGACCCAGCAAGAGGGCGACGGCCTGCCGACGCGCATGCCGTGCTCCAGAGGATTCCACAATGTTTGGAGCTTTCCGTCGGTATTTTTCTACCGACCTCGCGATCGACCTCGGCACCGCCAACACCCTGATTTTTGCCCGCAACAAGGGCATCGTCCTGGACGAGCCTTCGGTCGTCGCGATCCGCCACGAAGGCGGCCCCCACGGCAAGAAGGTGATCCAGGCCGTCGGCCGCGAAGCCAAGGCGATGCTCGGCAAGGTGCCCGGCAACATCGAAGCCATCCGCCCCATGAAGGATGGCGTGATCGCCGACTTCGTGATCACCGAGCAGATGATCAAGCAGTTCATCAAGATGGTGCACCCGCGTTCGCTGCTGACCCCCAGCCCACGCATCATCATCTGCGTGCCCTGCGGCTCGACCCAGGTCGAGCGCCGCGCCATCAAGGACGCGGCCGAAGCCGCCGGCGCCACCTCGGTCTACCTGATCGAGGAGCCCATGGCGGCCGCGATCGGCGCCGGCCTGCCGGTTTCCGAGGCCAGCGGTTCGATGGTCGTCGACATCGGCGGCGGCACCACCGAAGTGGGCGTGATCTCGCTCGGCGGCATGGTCTACAAGGGCAGCGTCCGCGTCGGCGGCGACCGCTTCGACGAGGCCATCATCAACTACATTCGCCGCAACTACGGCATGCTCATCGGCGAACCGACGGCCGAAGTCATCAAGAAGAGCATCGGCTCCGCCTTCCCGGGTTCCGAAGTCAAGGAAATGGAAGTCAAGGGCCGCAACCTGAGCGAAGGCGTGCCGCGCAGCTTCACCATCAGCAGCAACGAAGTGCTGGAAGCGCTGACCGACCCGCTCAACAACATCGTCTCCGCCGTCAAGAACGCCCTGGAGCAGACGCCGCCCGAACTCGGGGCCGACATTGCCGAGCGCGGGATGATGCTCACCGGCGGTGGCGCACTGCTGCGCGACCTCGATCGCCTGCTCGCCGAGGAAACCGGCCTGCCCGTGCTTGTTGCCGAAGACCCACTGACCTGCGTGGTTCGGGGCTGCGGTATCGCACTCGAGCGCATGGACAGGCTCGGAAGCATCTTTACCAGCGAATAATGCGACTGATGCGCAAATGGCCGGCCCGCGTTTGCGCAGGGCCGGCTTTTTCAATTTAAGACAGTCTTCCCGCTATGCCGCTCGGCACGCTCGATCGCACCGCGCCACCCCTGTTCAACCAGGGACCTTCGGCGCTCAGCAAGCTGATCTTCTTCAGCGCGCTCGCGCTGTTCCTGATGGTGGCCGATGCGCGCTTCAACATTGTGCAGCCGGTGCGCGCGGCGATCGGTGCGGTGCTCTATCCGATCCAGTGGCTCGCGCTCAAGCCGGTGCAACTGGCTGTGGGCGGCGGGCGTTACCTCGAAGACCTGCAGACCGCCCAGAGCAATGAAGCGGAGGCGCGCAAGGCGCTGGCCCTGCAGTCCGAGCGGGCGAGCCAGGCCGACACCCTCGCGCAGGAAAACGCGCGGCTGCGGGCGATGCTCGAACTGCGCCAGACCACGCAGACCCCCGGCCGGGTGGCAGAAGTGCTCTACGACACCGCCGACCCCTACACCCGCAAGCTGGTGATCGACCAGGGCCTCACCAACGGCGTCGTGGCCGGCTCGCCCGTCATCGATGAACACGGCGTGCTCGGTCAGGTCACGCAGGTCCTGCCGTTCACCAGCGAAATCACCCTCGTGATCGATCGCGACCTGTCCATCCCCGTGCAGAACGTGCGCACCGGCGCGCGCAGCGTGGCCTTCGGCGATGCGAGCGCGCACGGCGGCGGGCTCGAGCTGCGCTTCATGGCCGCCAATGCCGATCTGGAGGAGGGCGACATGCTCACCACGAGCGGCGTCGATGGCGTCTATCCGCCGGGCCTTCCGGTCGCGAAGATCGATCGCATCGAACGTCGCGCCGACTCCGCCTTCGCACGCATCCATCTCGTGCCTGTGGGACATGTGACGTCAGCACGCTACGTGCTCGTGCTGGCGCCGATCGGTGTGCAGTCGCTGCCCCGTCCCGCGCCGAACGCGGCCGCCAGCCCCGCGGCGAAGAAGAAGGCCGATCGCGCGGATGCCAAGGCCGACAAGGCCGATGCGAAGGCCGACGCCAAGGGCGACAAGAAAGCGAAGGCGCCAAGATGATCATGCGTCCTGGTCAGCAGCAGCTCCTGCTGCCCGTCAGCCCGCTCTTCATGTGGGGCAGCCTCATCGTTGCGCTGCTGCTCAACATGGTGCCGCTGGGCCGCGCCGCCTGGACGCCCGACCTGCTCGCGCTCGTGATCGTGTTCTGGAGCGTGCACCAGCCGGCGCGCATCGGCATCGGTGCGGCCTTCGTGTTCGGCCTGCTGATGGACGTGCACCAGGCCGCGATGCTGGGGCAGCATGCGCTCTCCTACACCACGCTGGGCTTCTTCGCGATCATGATCCACCGGCGGCTCTTGTGGTTTCCGGTGATTTCGCAGGCGCTGCAGGTGTTGCCGCTGTTCGCGCTGTCGCACCTGATCGAACTCGCCATCCGCATGATCGGCGGCGGCGTGTTCCCGGGATGGTCGCTGCTGATCGCGCCGGTGATCGAGGCGGTCCTGTGGCCTTTCGTGAGCCTGGCGTTGCTGGCGCCCCAGCGCCGAACACCGGAACCCGATGCCAACCGGCCGCTCTAATGTTGCTCGCCCCCAGGCTGCGCGCACTTCGTGTCGCTTCGCCTTCCCCCTGCCGGGGGCGGTGCGGCCGCTTCGGGGCGGCCGTGCGCGGCGCACCCCCTGACCCCGGTGGGGCGCGCCTTGTTGCATCTGACACCTGACGTGCCTAAGCTGAAAACTTCATGACCGAAATTCGCAACGTTGCTGCCGATCTCTCGCGCTTCAAGCGTCGGGTGATCGTGATCGGGCTGGTCGTGCTGGCGGCTTTCGGGCTGCTGTGCATGCGGCTGGTCTATCTGCAGGTGGTGCGTCACGAAGACCTGGCGGAGCAGGCGGAGAGCAATCGGACGGCGATCGTGCCGGTGGTGCCGAATCGAGGACTGATCCTCGACCGCAACGGGATCATCCTGGCGTCCAACTATTCGGCCTACACGCTCGAGATCACGCCCTCCAAGGCCGGCAATCTGGAAGAGACGATCGACAGCCTCACGGAAGTGCTGGAGATCTCGCCGCGCGACCGCCGGCGCTTCAAGCGGCTGCGCGAGGATTCCCGCAGCTTCGACTCGGTGCCCATCCGTACGCGCCTGACCGACGAGGAGGTCGCCCGCTTCGCGGCGCAGCGCTATCGCTTTCCCGGGGTCGAGATCAAGGCGCGGCTGTTCCGCAACTACCCCAACGGCGATCTCGCGAGCCACGTGCTCGGTTACATCGGCCGCATCAACCAGTCCGAGAAGGCAGCGATGGAGGACTGGGAGGACGAGGACCTCGCCAACTACAAGGGCACGGAGTACATCGGCAAGCTCGGCATCGAGCAGAGCTACGAGAAGACGCTGCACGGCCAGACCGGCGTCGAGCAGATGGAAACCTCCGCTGGCGGCCGGGCCGTGAGGCGGCTTGCGGCGCACCCCGCGACACCGGGCAACACGGTCATGCTCTCGCTGGACATCAAGCTGCAGAAGCTGGTGGAGGACATGTACGGCGACCGCCGCGGCGCGCTCGTCGCCATCGATCCGAAGTCCGGCGAGATCCTGGCCTTCGTGAGCAAGCCGACCTTCGATCCCAACCTCTTCGTCGAGGGCATCGACTCGGAAAGCTGGAAGGAACTCAGCGAATCGATCGACAAGCCCTTGCTCAATCGTGCGCTGCGCGGGACCTATCCGCCGGGGTCGACCTACAAGCCCTTCATGGCGCTGGCGGCGCTTCAGACCGGCAAGCGCAGCCCCAGCGTGGTGATCAACGATCCCGGCTACTTCAATTTCGGCGGGCACCGCTTCGGCAGTCCCGAAGGCAACATCGGCGGCGTCGACATGCGCCGCTCGATCCAGTTGTCGAGCAACATCTACTACTACTCGCTGGCCAACGAGATGGGCGTGGACCTGATCCACGACGCCATGAAACCGCTCGGCTTCGGCCAGATCACCGGCATCGACATCGGCGGCGAAGTGCGCGGCGTCCTGCCCAGCACGGAATGGAAGCGCAACGCCTACAAGCGTGCCGAGCAGAAGAAGTGGTATGCGGGCGAAACCATTTCGCTCGGCATCGGCCAGGGCTACAACGCCTTCACGATGCTGCAGCTGGCGCAGGCCACGGCGATCGTGGCCGACGCCGGCATCAAGCACAAGCCGCATCTCGGCCTGGCCATCCGCGATACTGTGAGCGGCAAGGTGAAGCCCATCGAGCAACCTCCGGCGGATAACCTGGGCATCACCGCGGCGAACGCCGCGGTGGTGCGGGAGGGCCTGGTCGCGGTGGTCAATGCGGGTACGGCGCGCGGCGTCTTCGTCGGCGCGGGCTACCAGGCGGCGGGCAAGACGGGGACCGCGCAGGCGGTTGGCATGACCCAGAACGTCAAGTACAACGCCAAGGCACTCGAAGAGCACCAGCGCGATCACGCGCTCTTCATGGCCTTCGCGCCGGCCAACGATCCGAAGATCGCGGTGGCCCTCATCGTCGAGAACGCGGGCTGGGGCGCAGGCGCCGCGGCGCCGATCGCGCGTCGCGTGTTCGACTACTGGCTGCTCAATCAATACCCGAGCGAGGCCGACATGGCCGCCATCCAGGTCGGCAAGGCCACCGCGCCGATCGGCAAGCCGCGCGTCGCGAGCGAGGTCGCATGGCCTTCCGCCTCCGCGGCTGCGACGACGGCACCCTGACAGCGGCGCCGCACGATCCGCCGAGCCTCAGCGCAGGAATGCGTCGTAGGCCGTCTTCACGATCAGCGCGCCGACGACGACGATGAACACCTTGCGCACGAAGCCGGCCCCGTGCCTGATGGCCACCCGCGCGCCGATCACGCTGCCCGCCACGTTGGCCACCGCCATCACCAGCCCGTAGTGCCACAGGACGTGGCCCTTGAGTCCGAGCAGCAACAGCGCACCCAGGTTGGTCATGGTGTTCATCAGCTTGGCGGAAGCGGCAGCGTTGAGAAAGTCGTAGCCCAGCCAGCGCACGAAGAGGAACACGAAGAAGCTGCCCGTGCCGGGCCCGAAGAAGCCGTCGTACACACCGAGTGCGAAACCGATCGCCGCCGTGGCGAGCAATTCGGCACGGCCGCTGAAGCGCGGCACATGGTGGCGGCCCATGTCCTTTCGCGCGAGCGTGTAGAGCAGCAGCACCACGAGGATGACGGGCAGCAACTTGCGCAGGAACTCGCCCGGGACGACGGTCACCGCCCAGGCGCCGGCCATCGATCCGGCGAAGGCGAGCGCGGCCGCCGGCAGCAGCGTGTTCCAGCGAAGTCCCACGCGATGATGAAACTGCGCGGTGGCCGCCGCGGTGCCCCAGACCGATGCGCTCTTGTTGGTGCCCAGCAGTGTCGCGGGCGCCGTCCCCGGCAGCACGCTGAACAGCACCGGCACCAGGATCAGGCCGCCTCCCCCCACGATCGAATCGACAAACCCCGCGAACAGCGAGGCGAGGGTAAGCACCAGTATTTCCATCGCTGAAATTGTCTCATCCGGGTTGCTACGGATTTGGTAGCAGGGAGAGGCGCTTTCATGCGGCCCGGTACGGTTCAGGTCGCCAAAAAGAAAAGGCGCCGACCAGCGGCGCCTTGTTCAAAAAAACGGCATCTCGTACGGATGCCTTGGGTCTATTCTTCTCGTTCTCGAAAGCTGTCTCCTCGGTCCCCCGCGCATCGGGCAGGCCCGTTTGCGAGTGGCGAGACTTTAGTTCGGCGCACCTTGCGAGTGCATCGGGGATTACCCGTCAATGCAACAATCGGAAACACGGAAATTCAACGGTGCGCTTCGCGCACCCAGGCGGCCGCCTTCTCCGCCATCATCAAGGTCGGGCTGTTGGTGTTGCCGCTCGTGATCGTGGGCATCGCGCCGGCGTCGACCACCCGCAGCCCCGCGATCCCGCGCACGCGCAGACGCGCGTCGAGGACGGCCATGGGATCGTCGTCGCGTCCCATCTTCGTGGTGCCGACTGGATGGAAGATGGTGGTCGCGATGTCGCCGGCCAGGCGCGCGAGTTCTTCGTCGCTCTGGTACTGCACGCCGGGCTTCCACTCCTCGGGGCCGTACTTCGCGAGGGCCGGCTGCGCGGCAATCCGTCGCGTGACGCGCAGCGAATCGGCCGCCACCTTGCGGTCCTCGTCCGTGCTCAGGTAGTTGGGCGCGATGGCGGGCGCATCCTCGAAGCGCGGACTCTTGATGCGCACGCTGCCGCGGCTGGTCGGGTTGAGGTTGCACACGCTGGCGGTAAAGGCCGGGAAGCTGTGCAGGGGCTCGCCGAACGCGTCGAGCGAAAGCGGCTGCACGTGGTATTCGAGGTTGGGCCACTCGAACGCCGCGGAACTGCGCGTGAAGGCCCCGAGCTGCGACGGCGCCATGCTCATGGGGCCGCTGCGCTTCAACAGGTATTCCATGCCGATCTTCGCCTTTCCATAGAGCGAGGAGGCCAGCACGTTCAGCGTGGGCGCATCCTTGATCTTGTAGACCGCGCGGATCTGGAGATGGTCCTGGAGGTTGGCGCCGACACCCGGCGCATCGAGCGCCACTTCGATGCCATGCTGGCGCAGGAGATCGGCCGGCCCGATGCCCGAGAGTTGCAGGATCTGCGGCGAGCCGATGCTGCCTGCGCACAGGATCACTTCGCGCGTCGCATGGGCGGCCACGGATTCCTGGCCGTTCCACACCTGCGCACCGGTGCAGCGCTGGCTGCCGTCGGGCTGTTTTTCGAGCAGGAGCCGCGACACTTGCGCGCCCGTCCAGAGCTCGAAGTTCGGACGGCCGTAACAGGTTGGGCGCAGGAAGGCCTTGGCCGTATTCCAGCGCCATCCGTTCTTCTGGTTGACCTGGAAATAGCCTACGCCCTCGTTCGTGCCGCGATTGAAGTCGGTGGTGTGCGGCACGCCCGCCTGCACCGCGGCCGCGGCGAAGGCATCGAGGATGTCCCAGCGCAGCCGTTGCTTATCCACCCGCCATTCGCCGCCTGCGCCATGCAGTTCGTCCGCGCCGAGGTAGTAGTCCTCATGCTTCTTGAAAGCCGGCAGCACGCTGTCCCACCGCCACTCGTCGTCGCCGGTGAGCCGCGCCCACTGGTCGTAGTCGCGCGACTGCCCGCGCATGTAGATCATCCCGTTGATGCTCGACGACCCGCCGAGCGTCTTGCCACGCGGATAGCGCAGCGTGCGCCCGTTGAGTCCGGCGTCCGGCTCCGTGTTGTAGAGCCAGTCCGTGCGCGGATTGCCGATGCAATAGAGATAGCCGACCGGGATGTGGATCCAGTGGTAGTCGTCCTTGCGTCCCGCCTCGATCAGCAGCACGCGGCATTGCCTGTCGGCGCTCAGCCGATTGGCCATCAACGCACCGGCAGTGCCGGCGCCGATGACGATGTAGTCGAAGGTGGTGTCGCTCATTGACGCTCTGCTTGTCTCTCGTTGTTATGGGAAAAAGTTAGTAGCCGGCCGGCCGGCCAGCATGCGGCCGTCGCCGGGCCGCCCCAAGGCGCGCCGCGCCTCCCCCTCGGGGGGTGGAGTTACACGCCGCAGCGCGGCGTGAAAAGCCGGGGGGCCAACTATTTAGCCGTGGGCATCACGAACTCGGCGCCCTTGCCGATGCTTTCCGGCCAGCGCTGCATGATCGACTTCTGCTTGGTATAGAAGCGCACGCCCTCTTCACCGTAGGCGTGCATGTCGCCGAAGAGGCTCTTCTTCCAGCCACCGAAACCATGCCATGCCATCGGCACCGGAATCGGCACATTGATCCCCACCATGCCGACCTGGATGCGCCGCGAGAACTCGCGCGCGACGTTGCCGTCGCGGGTGAAGCACGAGACGCCGTTGCCGAACTCGTGCGCATTGATCAGGTCCACCGCTTCCTTCAGGTCGTGCACGCGCACGCAGGACAGCACCGGCCCGAAGATCTCTTCCTTGTAGATCCGCATCTCCGGCGTGACGTTGTCGAACAGCGTGCCGCCCATCCAGAAACCGTCTTCGCAGCCTTCGCCGGCGCTCTTGCCCTCGAAGGTGCGGCCATCGACCACCAGCTTCGCTCCTTCCTTTTCGCCCTGGGCGATGTAGCCAGTGATGCGCTCGTGCGCCGCACGCGTCACGATCGGGCCCATCTCGGCGTCGAGCTCGGTGCCGTTCTTGATCTTGAGCGACTTCGCGCGTTCGGCCAGCAGCGGCAGCACCTTGTCGGCCGCATCGCCCACCAGCACCGCGACGCTGATCGCCATGCAGCGCTCGCCGGCCGAGCCATAGCCTGAGCCGATCAGTGCGTCGACGGTCTGGTCGATGTCCGCATCGGGCATGACCACCATGTGGTTCTTGGCGCCACCCAGCGCCTGCACGCGCTTGCCGTGGCGGGCGCCGGTCTCGTAGATGTAGTTGGCGATGGGCGTCGAGCCGACGAAGCTGATGGCCTTTACGTCCGGGTGCTCCAGCAGGGCATCGACAGCTTCCTTGTCGCCTTGCACGACGTTGAAGACGCCGTCGGGCAGGCCGGCTTCCCTCAGCAGTTCGGCCATGCGCAGCGAGGGGCTCGGATCGGTCGGGCTAGGCTTGAGCACGAAGGTGTTGCCCGCCGCGATCGCGACCGGAAACATCCACATCGGCACCATCACCGGGAAGTTGAAGGGCGTGATGCCCGCCACCACGCCGAGCGGCTGGCGCAGCGTCCAGTTGTCGATGCCGGTGGAGACCTGGTCGGTGTAGTCACCCTTCAGGAGTTGGGGAATACCGCAGGCGAACTCGACGATGTCGATGCCGCGGGTCACCTCGCCTTGCGCATCGGTGAAGACCTTGCCGTGCTCGGCGGTGATGAGGTGCGCCAGCTCGTCGCGATGTTTGTTCAGCAGTTCGAGGAACTTGAACATCACGCGCGCGCGGCGGATCGGCGGCGTGTCGGCCCATGCCGGGAATGCGGCCTGAGCCGCGGCGACTGCCGCGTCGATGTCCGCGCGATTGGCGAGGGCGACGCTGCCGGTCGCCGCACCGGTGGCCGGATTGAACACGTCCTGGGCGCGCGTGGATTTCGGGGCGGCGACACGGCCGCCGATGTAGTGGTGGATCGGGGTCTTGCTCATCTGCATGGCGTTCTCCTGCCGGGCGAGGGCCGGCTGATGGTCGGGAAAGGGTGGGTACGGCTCAGCCGGACATTGTGGCAAACGCCTGGGCATTGCGCGAACGCCTACGCGGATGGGGGGCGATCGGGAGGTCCGGCGCAGACGCACCCGGTTACGATGTTGCGTCCTTCGCAGCCACACGTCACTCCCTGCTTCATGCCCACCGACTCGCCATCGCCCGCCGACGCGCAAGACGCGACCAGCGTGCAACCGCGTGTCGAGGAGCTCGATCACGAAGGGGCCCATTGGGCCGTGGCGAGCGGCCGGTGGACGGCGTTGGCCATGTCCTCGCAGACCGCCTGGGAGTCGGTCTCGCAGGACCTCGAATGCGTCCCCTCGCAGGACGATCGGCACTGGGACATCCGACCCATCGAGCAGCTCGATCACATCGGCGCCCAATTGCTCTGGAACCACTGGCAGAAGGCCTGGCCGCCGCACCTTGAAATGGATTCGCAGCACAAGGCCGTGCTGGACCAGGTCGCGCTGTACACCTGCCTTGCCCCGGTGGAATCCGGGCCGACGCTGGCGGACCGTTTCAAGGCCTTCGTGCACAACGGCCCGCGCATGATGTTCGTGGCGCGCGACTTCCTGCGCCTCATCGGGCAGCTGACGCTCGATATCGGCAAGCTGATCCGCGCGCCGCACCGCGGACCCTGGCGCGACTTCTCGGGGCAGATCTACCAGTTCGGCACGACCGCGCTGCCCATTACCGCGCTGGTGGGGCTGCTCATCGGCGTCGTGCTGGCCTACCTCACCTCGCAGCAGTTGCGGCAGTACGGCGCGGAGACCTTCATCGTCAACATCCTCGGCCTTTCGCTGATCCGTGAACTCGGGCCGGTCCTGGCGGCGGTGCTGATCGCCGGGCGCTCCGGCTCGGCCATCACCGCGCAGATCGGCGTGATGCGGGTGACCGAGGAACTCGACGCCATGCGCGTGATGGGCATTCCGCATGGCTTTCGCCTGGTGATGCCGCGGGTGCTTGCGCTGGCCATCGCCATGCCGCTGATCAGCATGTGGACGTCGATGGCCGCCCTGTGCGGCGGGATGATCGCGGCCGACCTGTCGCTCGACATTTCGCCGTCGTACTTCCTCTCGGCCCTGCCGCGCGCGGTGCCGCTGTCGAACCTCTGGCTCGCGATGTCGAAGTCGGCGGTGTTCGGCATCCTGATCGCGCTGATCGGCTGCTATTTCGGCATGAAGGTGAAGCCCAACACGGAAAGCCTCGGGCGGGGCACCACGTCTTCGGTCGTGACCTCGATCACCATCGTGATCCTGGTCGACGCGCTGTTCGCCGTGCTGTTCAAGGGCGTGGGCTTGCGCGCATGACCGACACCCCGAACACTGAAGCCCCGTCGACCGTGGTGGAGATCCGCAAGCTCTGGACCGTGTTCAAGTCGCCGGACGGCGACCAGGTGGTGCACCGCGATCTCGACCTGTCGATCATGCGCGGCGAGGTGCTGTCGCTGGTGGGCGGATCGGGCACCGGCAAGACCGTGTTGTTGCGCCAGATCCTTGGGCTGGAGCACCCGACCAAGGGCGAGGTCGCCGTCCTGGGCCGACCGCCGGGACAACTCAGCGCCATGGGCGCGGCGAACGTGGGCATGCTGTTCCAGCACGGCGCGCTGTTCTCGGCTTTCAGCGTGCTCGACAACATCGCGTTCCCGCTGCGGGAGCTCAAGCTGCTGCCGGACGACCTGATTCGCGACGCCGCGCTGGTCAAGCTGCAGATGGTCGGGCTGACCCCGCAGCAGGCGACGAAGAGCCCTTCCGACCTGTCGGGCGGCATGATCAAGCGCGTGGCCCTGGCGCGCGCCCTGATCATGGATCCGCCGCTGCTGCTGCTCGACGAGCCCACCGCCGGCCTCGATCCGGAGAGCGCGGACGGCTTCTGCGACCTGCTGCGCAGCCTGCATCGCGAACTCGGGCTGACGGTGGTGATGGTCACGCACGATCTCGACACCCTGTTCGACCTGAGCACCCGCATCGCGGTGCTGGCCGACCAGAAAGTCATCGTTGCCGGCACGGCGCGCGATGTGATCGCGTATCCGCATCCGTTCATCCACGAGTACTTTCTCGGCGGCCGTGGCCAGCGCGCCATGGAAGCCCTGCATGACGGGTCTGCGCCTGCGTCCGTCACCGGACTGCTGAGCAGCCGGGCCCCATCAACTGAAAGGTAGATGCCATGGAAAACAAGGCCCATGCCCTCGCTGCCGGCGCCTTCGTGCTTGGCCTGGTCGCCGTGCTGGTCGCACTGGTCGTGTGGCTGACGCGCGACGACACCGTCCGCAACACGTACGAGCTGTCGACGCGCGACCCGGTGAGCGGCCTGCAGCCGCAGGCGATGGTGCGCTACCGTGGCATCGCTGTCGGCAAGGTCACCTCGATCGACTTCGATCCGAAGGTCAAAGGCAACGTTCGGGTGCGCATCACGGTCGACGAGCGCGTGCCGCTCACGAAGTCGACTTTCGCGACGCTCAGCTACCAGGGCGTGACCGGCCTGGCCTTCATCGCGCTCGACGACAAGGGCGAATCGCAGGTGGCGCTGGTGCCCGACAACGACGACCCGCCCCGCATCCCGCTCAAGCCGTCGCTGCTCGCGCAGCTGCAGGACCGTGGCGAGGTCATCATCAACAAGGTCGAGGAAGCGACGCGCCGCGTGAACACGCTGCTGGGCGACGACAACCAGAAGCGCATTTCCGACGCGCTGGAAAGCATCTCGCTCGCGGCGGCCAGCGCCAATCAGCTCGCCCAGTCGCTGGACAAGACCCTGACGACGGGCGTCAACCCGGCACTGAAGGCCTTGCCGCCCCTGATGGACCGGACCAAGGACGCGCTGGGTACGGTCAAGACGGCGGCGGGCGATGTCTCTCGGGTGGCCAACAACCTCAACACCACCGTCGGCCGCCTCAATGCCACGGACGGGCCGATCGACCGACTCGGCAATGGCACGAAGGCGCTGTCGCAGGCGGTCGAATCCTTCAACAACGCGACGCTGCCACGCGTGAATCGCGTGGCCGACGATACGTCCCGCGCCGTGCGGCGGCTGGGGCGCGCGGCCGACGGCATCAACGACAACCCGCAATCGCTGCTGTTCGGCAACGGCGGCGTGGTCGCGGGTCCGGGCGAGCCCGGCTTCTCCGCGCCGGCCGTCGCACCCGCTCGCCCCTGAAGGTCAAGACCATGTACGACGCACTGAAGAACATCCTCTCCGGCGCCCCCTGGGCACGGCTCTCCGGGCTCGGAGGCATCGCGGCAATGCTGCTTGCGGCGGGATGCGGTGCGCTGCCCGACAAGCCTGCGCGTGCCACGCTCTACGACTTCGGACCGGGTGTCGTGTCCCCTGCGCCGGCGTCGGCAGCCAAGGCAGCGCTGCCGATGATCGCGCTGGCCGAGATCGACACGAGCTCCCGGATGGACGGCACGCAGATGCTGTATCGCCTCGGCTATGCCGATGCCAACGAGTTGCGGCCCTACGGCCAGTCGCGCTGGAGCCAGCCGCCCGCGCAACTGCTTCGCCAGCGCGTGCGCGAGGCGCTGGCCGTCGGCCACACGGTGCTGGGCCCGGAGGAAAGCGCCACCATCGCCCGGACGGAGGGCCGCGTGCCCGACACGCTGCGCCTGTCGCTGGAGGAGTTCAGCCAGTTGTTCGAGTCGCCCGCGAGCAGCGTGGGCCTGGTGCGCGTCAGTGCCACGCTGATCCGGACCCAACCGGGAGGGGATCGTGTGCTGGCGCAACGCACCTTCACGGCGCTGCGGCCCGCGCCGAGCAACGACGCGACCGGCGGCGTGAAGGCGCTGGCCGCCGCGAGCGATGCGGTGGCGGCCGATCTGGTCGCCTGGGTGGACCAGGTCCGTTGACCCGCAACAGGCGCGCCGTCGCATGCAACGCATCGGCCTGATTTCCGACACGCACGGCCTGCTCAGGCCGGAAGCCGTGGCCTTCCTGCAGGGCTGCGACCACATCATCCACGGCGGCGACATCGGATCGCAGGGCATCCTCGACGAACTGGGCGCCATCGCCCCGGTGACGGCGGTGCGCGGCAACAACGACGTGGGACCCTGGGCGCAGGCGGTGCCGGAGACGGCGCTGGTCGAACTCGGAGGGGTGCGCCTCTATGCCCTGCACGACCTGTCGCAGCTTCGCATCGACCCGGTGGCCGAGCGGATTCGCGTGGTCATGTCCGGCCATTCGCATCGGCCGCTGGCCGAGATGCGCGGCGATGTGCTCTACATCAATCCGGGCAGCGCCGGGCCGCGGCGCTTCCGCTTGCCCATCGCCGTGGCTGAACTCCGACTGGTCGGCGATCTCATCACGCCGCGCATCGTCGAACTCTCGGTGGTGTAGCGCGCGATCAGGTGGCCCGGTGCAGCACCGGGAAGAGGGTGCCGAGCCCGTCGGCCATCACCTCCACGGCGAGCGCCGCGAGGATCAGGCCCATGAGCCGCGTCATCACGTTGATGCCGGTCTTGCCCAGCACGCGCGCGATCGGTTCCGCGAGCGAGAAGGTGACGCCGGTCGCCAGCCCGATCACCACGCCGTAGCCGACCAGGATCGCCAGCTCCCAGACATGCTGCGTCCGGTCGGCGAAGATGACCACCGTCGACATGGTCGCCGGGCCTGTGAGCAGCGGAATGGTCAGCGGCACCACGGCGATCGAGGCGCCGAGCGATGCCTTCACCTCCGTTGCCCGGATCTCGTCCTTGTTGGTCTTGGATTCGGCCGGCTGCGCGTTGAGCATGTTGAGCGAACTGATCAGCAGCAGCATGCCGCCACCGACCTGGAAGCTCGCGATCGAGATGCCGAAGAACGACAGCAGCTGCAGTCCGAGAAGCGCGCTCACGGCGATGACCACGAAGGCACTGAAGGCGGACACCCAGGCCGTGCGTTTGCGCTGGTGCTCCGTACATTCCTGCGTGTAGTGGATGAAGAAGGGCACGATCGCGAGCGGGTTCACGATGGCCAGCAGCGTGATCAGCGGCTTGATCAGGTCCATCGTGGGCGTGGCCATCAGCGTCCGCCCGTCACGTCGAGGGAAGTGCCCGTAACATAGCTGGACTCGGGCGAGAGCAGCCAGACGATGCCGTTGGCGACTTCCTCGGCGCTGCCGGTGCGCTTCATGGGAACCGTCGGCGCGAGTTGGGCCGCCCGATCGGGAAGTCCGCCCGAGGCGTGGATCTCGGTGTCGATCAAGCCCGGGCGCACCGCGTTGACACGAATGCCCTCGTCGGCGACTTCCTTGGCGAGTCCGATCGTGAAGCTTTCGATCGCGCCCTTGCTCGCGGCGTAGTCGACGTACTGGCCGGGCGACCCGAGCCGCGCCGCAGCGCTCGACAGATTGACGATGACGCCACCGCTGCCGCCGTGCTTCGTGCTCATGCGACGCACGGCCTCACGGGCGCAGACGAAGCTGCCGATGACGTTGATGCGCATCATGCGCTCGAGCCGCGCGACGCTCATCTCGTCGACCCTGGCCTGCATGTCGACCACGCCGGCGTTGTTGACCAGGGCAGTAAGCCGGCCGAGCTTGGCGTCGACCTTCTCGAACATCGCAATGACCTGCGCCTCGTCGCCGACATCGGCCTGCACGGTGATTGCCGTGCCGCCGCCCACGCGGATGGTTCGGACCACCTCGTCGGCGGCCAGGGAATTGCTCGCATAGTTGACGGCGACGGCATAGCCGCGACGCGCCGCCTGCAAAGCCGTCGCGGCGCCGATGCCGCGACTGCCGCCGGTGACCAAGAGAACCTCGTTCAAATCCCACCTCCTGCAGAGAAGCCGTGTGTCAGTTAAAACCTGTTCGCACGGATTAAATCACCGAGGAGACGCCCTTGAGCCGCAGCATCGACTACTACTTCACGCCGCAGAGTCCCTGGACCTACCTGGGCCATGCGCGCTTTGCCGCCCTTGCGAAGTCGAGCGCCGCCACGGTGCGTGTGCGTCCGATCGACTTCGGCGCCGTCTTCCCGGTGTCGGGCGGCCTTCCGCTCGGCAAGCGCGCGCCACAGCGGCAGGCCTATCGGCTGGTCGACCTGGCGCGTTTCTCGCGGCACCTCGACATCCCGCTGAACACCAAGCCGAAGTTCTTCCCGGTGCCCAGCGACGATGCCGCCAAGCTCATCATCGCGGTCGACCTCCATGACGGCACGGATGCCGCGATGAAGCTCTGCGGCGCAGTGTTCGCGGCGGTGTGGGTGCAGGAGCGAAACATCGCCGACCCGAAGGTGCTCGAGGCGCTGGCCGTCGAATGCGGGCTGGCGGCACGCCGCATCGAACAGTCCCATAGCCAGACGGTGCAGGAACGCTACGAGGACTACACGCAGCAGGCCATCGACGCCAAGGTGTTCGGCGCACCGAGCTATGTCGTCGACGGCGAGATCTTCTGGGGGCAGGATCGCCTCGATTTCGTCGAACGTACACTCAAGTCATAAGCATCAACCACAGGGGTATCCACATGGGTCAATTCATCGATCTCACCGCCAAGGACGGCTTCACCTTTCCTGCTTACGTGGCAGAGCCTTCGGGCAAACTCAAGGGCGCAGTGGTCGTGGTGCAGGAAATCTTCGGCGTCAACTCGCACATTCGCTCCGTGGCCGACGGCTACGCGGCCGAAGGCTATCTGGCGGTTGCGCCCGCGACCTTCCAACGGGTCAAGCAAGGCGTCGAACTGGGCTACTCCGAAGACGACATGAAGGCCGGCTTCGCGCTCAAGATGGAGGTCGAGGCATTGCCCGCGCCGGGTGTGATGCAGGACCTGCAGGCCGCCGTCGACTACGCATCGAAGGCGGGCAAGGTCGGCATCGTGGGCTATTGCTGGGGCGGCCTGCTGACCTGGCGGGCGGCCGAGCAACTGTCGGGCCTCGCCGCGGCGGCGCCTTACTACGGTGGCGGCATGACGACGCCCGAGGAAGCCGCGCGCAAGCCCAAGGTGCCGGTGCTCGCCCAGTTCGGCAACAACGATCACTGGATTCCGCTCGACACGATCGAGACCTTCAAGAAGGCCCATCCGGAAGTCGAAGTCCATGTCTATGAATGCGGACATGGGTTCAACTGCGACCAGCGCGGTTCGTACAACGCCGAGGCCGCCAAGCTGGCGAAAGAGCGCACGCTGGCGTTCTTCGCCAAGAACGTCGGCTGATTCCGGAAGGCGGCGTGCCCGGTGCGGTGCACGCCGTCCGAGCCATCGGCGGCCCGGCGTTCGAGCTCAGGTAGCCACCTGCCTGGGGGTCTTGCGGCCGGCGGGCCGCGCTGGCGGCTTGTCAGCGGGTTCGGCATCGCGCACGCGCGCCTCCAGAAAGTCCAGCAGCGCGCGCAAGGCCGCGCTGTTGTGACGGCGCTGTGCATACGCCGCGTAGAGCCAGAGGTCTCGCGGCATGTACTCCTTCAGCACGGGCACCAGCGCGCCGCGCTCGATGTGCGACTGCGCCATCATCGCGGGCACGCACACGGCGCCCAACCCGGCGAGCGCCACCCCGATGAGCGGCGCGGCGTCGTTCGCGTCCATGCGGCTGTGCACCGGCACGCTGTAGGGCTGGCCGTCGACCTCGAAGGGTAGATGCGGGGCCCCGCCGGCGAGCGAGTAGGTGAGCACGTCGTGGCGGCGCATGTCGTCGGGCTTCCTGGGCATGCCGCGCCGGGCCCAGTACGCCGGCGTCGCGCACAGCGCCAGGTCCATGAGGCGCAGGCGTCGCACGATCAGGTTCTCGTCGCGGATGCGGCCGAGCCGGAGGGCGACGTCCACGCCTTCCTCGACGAGATCGATCACGCGGTTGCTGAGGTGCAGGCTCACGTGCACGTCGGGGTAGGTCGCCATGAAGTCGCCGACCATCCCGGGGAATGCGCTTTGCCCGAGGCCGTGGGGCGCCGTGATGCGGAGCCGCCCGCGCGGGTGACCGGCGTGCTCCCGGAGTTCGCTTTGGGTGAGTTCGACCATCTCCAGGAGGGGCTTGCTGCGCTCCAGCAGGAGATGCCCGGCATCGGTCAGGCTGACCGAGCGCGTCGAGCGATTGAGCAGGCGCACGCCGAAGCGCTCTTCGAGTTGCGCCACGTACTTGCTCACGTTGGCCTTCGACATGCCGAGCGTCGTGGCCGCGCGGGAAAAGCTGCCGCGCGCGGCGACTTCGCGAAAGGCTTTCAACAGGTCAAGGCCGTCCATTGCACTCCATTGTTTCTATTTGACGAACACGGTGATTCATTTTCCTAGGGTTTTTACCTAGTTTTTAGGAGCACACTCCATGTCCACAGAGCAGCCCAGGCTGATCTGAGTGGACAGGCACTGAACCCAAGGTGGCCGGTTCAACATCATCCAAAGCTAACAAGGACATTGAAATGAAGACCTCGAAGATCATTGCCGCCGCCGCCCTGACGATTCTCGCCGCCGCTGGCGCGCAGGCCGAAACCTACCAAGGCGTGCAAGCCCCCGTGTCGGCGAACAGCCGCGCCGACGTGAACGCACAAGCCATGGCAGCCGCACGCAGCGACAACCCGTACGGTGAAGGCGCCTCGTCGCGCGTTGCCCCTGCGATGACCGCTTCGGCCGACCGCGCCACCATCAATGCGCAAGCCGTTGCAGCCGCGCACGAGCCGAACCAGAACCTGGACCGCAAGGCCTTCGTGAACAGCGTGGTGCCTTCGCAGTACAAGATCGAGCGCCCGGTGACGCAACGCGCTGGTCTCTGATCCGCGATCGTCCCTGAAGGCCGGGCCGTGCGAGAGCGCGGCCCGGCCTTTTTCTTCGGTCCGACTCAGAGGTGTCGGATTGTTTCGAAAGCGGAAACGCGGTGTCTCGTTTCTTGGTGTTTTCCCTTGGTCGTTCCACGGGAGACTCGGTCGCACAGGCCAGCGACAGCAAGCCTGGTTTTGAAACCGAACTCAGACGAATCCAAGGAAACTGACATGAAGACCTCGCACATCCTCGCCGCTGCCGCGCTCTCGATCCTCGCTGCTGCCGGTGCCCATGCCGAGTCGTATCACGGCGTGCAATCGACCGTTTCGGCCAAGAGCCGCGACGAAGTCAACGCAGAGGCCGTCAACGCCGCTGCCGCAGCCGACCAGAACATTCCGCGCGGTTCGCGTGGCGCCGAGCGCTTCACCCCGGTGGCTGACCCCGCTGCGGTTCGCGCACAAGCCATCGCGACGGCCAACGCCGCCGACGCGAACGTGACCCCCGGCTCGAAGTACAACAGCCGCCTGATCTCGACGATGAACAAGTCGGTCGAACCCCGCGTCCAGGCGCAAAAGGAAGGCGCGGCCGCGGCCAAGTAATTCAGGTTCCGGCCTGATCAAGTCAAAGCCGGGTGGTGCGCAAGCGCCACCCGGCTTTCTTCATGGATGGACGCTAGCGCGGACGCGCGAGATAGCGCTTGCGCCAGAAGACGAGGACGAGCACCACCGCGATCACGCCCATCGACCCCATCGCGATCCAGAAGCCATCCGCCTTGTGCACGAGCGGGATGAACTCGAAGTTCATGCCGAAGATGCCGGCGATCAGGTTGAGCGGCAGGAAAACGGCGGTGAGCACGGTGAGCACCCGCATGATGTCGTTCGCCCGATGACTTTGGACGCTGAAGTGCATCTGCACGGCGGTTTCGGCGTTTTGCTCCAGTCGGCGCACGTGGTGCACGACACGCTCGATGTGCTCCAGCACGTCCCGGCTGCGAACCATGACGAGCTCGCGTTCGCGCTGCTCGGCGGCGCCTTCGGGCGTCGGCAAGGTCTCCAGGGAATCGATCCAGTCCTGAATGCAGGCACGCTGGTCCTCGCAGATCTCGTCCAGGTGATGCAGTGACTGGCGTGCGTCCATCAGTGCGCTCCAGTTCGTGAAGCGGCTCTTCGGATCGATCAACTCGGCCTGCCAGTGATCGAGTTGTCGGGTCAGCTCGCGTCGAAGATCGAGGTAGGCATCGACGATCTGGTTGACGACACGCAGCATGAGATCGGCAGGGCTCGATGGAATGCGCGCGGAAACGGCGCGCACGTCCAGCGCAGGCAAGGCCGCACGGCCGCGATCGCCGGGCGCGGCCGCGGCAAGCAGCTTGGTGGCGAAGGCGTCGCGCACGGCCCCGTCTTCGGGGTGGACTGACAGCAGCACGCGATCGAAGACCGCGAAGCCGACGGGCCGCGTGTCCACGCGCCGCAGCACGGGCGGTCCGCCGTGCAAAGTCGCGGGTTCGACGGCGGGCGGGTGATCCGTGCCGTTGGAGGCGGCCAGCCGTCTGAAGACGAGAAGGTCGTATTGCGACGTGTAGTCGTAGCGCGATGGCAGTTGGTCGTTGAGCAGGTCGCTCACATGCAGGTCGACCAGATGCGTGTTGCAAAGCGATTGGAGGACGTCCTGCACCTGCTGGAGCGAGGCCCGGAACTCGTCGCGGGTCAGCGAGAGCCACAAGTAACCCTGATCGCACGCACCCGGCGCAGCCATGGGCGCGAGCGCATCGTGCTCGCTGACGTGCGTGCCGTCGATCTTGAATATGCGCATGGAAGCTGTCCCCTTGTTCTTCTGGTCATCGCTGCGGCCAGGTGCGCCGCACGGTCACCTCCTCAGGGCTGCTTCAGCAACCGTGCGGCATCGAGCGCGAAATAAGTGAGCACGCCATCGGCGCCCGCACGCTTGAAAGCGAGGAGGCTTTCAAGCATCACCGCATCATGGTCGAGCCAGCCGTTCTGGGCCGCGGCCTTGAGCATCGCGTACTCGCCGCTGACCTGGTAGGCGAAGGTCGGCACGCGGAATTCGTCCTTCACGCGCCGGACGATGTCGAGATAGGGCATGCCGGGCTTGACCATGACCATGTCGGCGCCTTCGGCAATGTCGATCGCCACTTCGCGCAACGCTTCGTCGCTGTTGCCCGGGTCCATCTGGTAGACCTTCTTGTTGCTCTTGCCGAGGTTGGCCGCCGATCCGACGGCATCGCGGAACGGGCCGTAGAAGGCGCTCGCGTACTTGGCGCTGTAGGCCATGATGCGTGTGTGGATGTCGCCGCGCGATTCGAGGGCGTTGCGGACGGCGCCGATGCGGCCGTCCATCATGTCGCTCGGCGCCACGATGTCGACGCCCGCGCGAGATTGGGTGAGCGCCTGTTTCACCAGGACTTCGACGGTCGGATCGTTGAGGATGTAGCCGGTGTCGTCCAGCAGGCCGTCCTGGCCGTGGCTGGTGTAGGGATCGAGGGCAACGTCGGTCATCACGCCGAGTTCCGGAAAGCGGGCCTTGAGCGCGCCCACCACGCGCGGAATCAGGCCGTCGGGATTGAAGGCTTCGTCACCGGAGGGCGTCTTCAACGAGGCGTCGATGACGGGAAACAGCGCCATCACCGGGATCCCCAGGGCCACGCACTGCTCGGCCACGGGGAGCAGCAGGTCGAGGCTGAGTCGTTCCACCCCCGGCATGGACGCGACCGCATCGCGACGCTTGGCGCCTTCCTGGACGAACACCGGGTAGATGAGATCGTGAGGCGAGAGCATGTGCTCACGCACGAGATCGCGTGTGAATGCATCTCGACGCAGGCGGCGCGGCCGGCCGGCCGGAAATGGGGCATGGAGGGTCATGTCGAAAATTGTGCCCCATTGGATGGCGACGCATCGGGAGGCGGCCGTTCGGGCGGATGTTGGAAAGGTGCCCAAACCAAGCTAACAGCCTTGTTTTATCGACCAAAAGGTCAAAAAAAGTCTTCGCAAGCTTGATAGGTTCTTTTGCCTTTGTTAAATTCTGTCTTGGGCGGCTTGCCGCTCCCCGCTTTTCCTCCCTGAGCGGGTGCCTTGATGTGTGACAGCAAAAGGGCTTCCCAGCCCGGCGTTTTGACGCCGGGCTTTTTTTTGCGCGCCGGGATTCGTCTCTTGCCGGAGCCCTCGCTGAATTCGCACCACTAAACTGCCGCCATGCTCTGGGTCAAATCGCTGCACATCGTGTTCATTGCCAGTTGGTTTGCGGGGCTTTTCTATCTGCCGCGAATCTTCGTCAACCTCGCGATGGTGGCGCCGGAATCGGTGGCCGAGCGGGCGCGGCTCGTGCTCATGGCACGCAAGCTTTTCCGTTTCACCACCTTCCTTGCCGTACCCGCCTTGGGATTCGGCCTGTGGCTGTGGCTCGGCTACGGCATCGGACGGGGGCCGGGGAACGGCTGGATGCACGCGAAGCTCGCGCTCGTGCTCGTGGTGATCGGCTACCACCACGGCTGCGGCGTGCTCCTTCGGCGCCTCGCCTCCGGCAATGACCAGCGAAGCCACCGCTGGTACCGGTGGTTCAACGAACTGCCGGTGCTGCTGTTGCTCGGCATCGTGGTGCTGGTCGTCGTCAAGCCGTTCTGAACGCGGTGGCAACGCAGCACAAGACCGTCGCATTGCCCCTTGCGCTCGCCTATGCGGCGCTCATCGTCTATGCGAGTCTCTATCCGTTCGCCGATTGGCGGGATCAGGGGATTGCGCCCTGGGCCTATCTGGCTGCCCCTTGGCCGAGGTACTGGACCGCCTTCGACTTCGGGATCAACGTGGTCGGCTACATGCCGTTCGGCTTCCTGTCCGCCATCACCGTGCTGCGTACTCGCCCCGGGGCTGGCACCGTTCACGCGGTGCTGCGTGCGACGGCGGCCGGCGCGATCATTTCGTTCGCGATGGAGACCCTGCAAAGCTACCTTCCGGTACGCATTCCTTCGAATGTCGACCTCGGGCTGAACATCCTCGGGGCTTTTGCAGGGGCCGTGCTCGCCGCGGCGCTGGAGCGACTGGGTGTCGTGGCCCACTGGCACCGGACCCGCTCCAACTGGTTCGTCGAGGATTCGCGCGGCGGCCTGGTCCTGCTGGCGCTCTGGCCTTTTGCCTTGCTTTTCCCGGCCGCGGTGACCTTCGGGCTCGGGCAGGTCTTCGAGCGTGTCGAGGCCGCGATTTCGGAATGGTTGCTCGACACCCCGTTCATCGACTGGATGCCGGTGCGCCAGTTCGAACTCGAGCCGCTGGTGCCCGGCGTCGAACTGCTGTGCGTCATGCTGGGCGCTCTGGTGCCGTGCCTGCTTGGCTTCCTGATCACGCCATCGATCGCACGCCGCGCCATTCTCCTGCCGCTGACGTTGCTGGGCGGCATGGCGGCGACGGCCTTGTCCGCGGCGCTCAGCTACGGGCCTGAGCACGCATGGGCCTGGCTGAGCCTGCCGGTCCAGATCGGCATCGCCGCTGCGCTATTCGTCGGCGTTCTTCTCATGGGCGCGCCTCGCCGTTTTTGCGCCGCCTTGCTCCTCATCTCGCTGGTCGTGCATCTGAGTCTCCTCAACCAGGCGCCGGAAAGCGCCTACTTCGCGCAGACGCTGGCGACCTGGGAGCAGGGGCGCTTCATTCGCTTCAACGGGCTCGCACAGTGGCTGGGATGGTTGTGGCCGTTCGCAACGCTTGGCTACGTGCTGATGGCGCTGTCCAGCCGGGCAAAGGGGGCATGAACGTGAGAGCGACCCTGCCGGCGCAACGTGGCGCTCGCGTCAATAGAATGGTTCGATGTCCAGTTCAAGCATCACCGCGCCGGCGGGCTACTACGGTCGTCATATCTTCTTCTGCCTGAACGAACGCAAGAGTGGCGAAGACTCCTGTTCGAAGCACAACGCACAGGAGGGATTCGATCGCTGCAAGGCGCGGGTCAAGGAGGCGGGACTTTCGGGGCCCGGCAAGGTACGCGTCAACAAGGCCGGGTGCCTGGACCGTTGCGCGGGAGGTCCTGTCGCCGTGGTGTACCCGGAAGCGGTCTGGTACACGTACGTGGACAAGGATGACATCGACGAAATTGTCGAGTCCCACCTGAAGAACGGGCAGGTCGTCGAGCGCCTGCTGCTGCCGCCCGATGTCGGCCGATGAGGCAATTCCGATGAATTCGCGCACTGAAAAGCTGCAGTTGAAGGGCGCTGCCGGTGCGATCGAGGTGCTGCGTGATCCTGCCGCCGACGGCGTACCGGCGCTCGGCATCGCCGTGATCAGCCATCCCCATCCGCTCTTCGGCGGGACCATGGACAACAAGGTGGTGCAGACGCTGGCGCGGGCGTTCGTCGCCTGCGGCTGGACTGCCGTGCGCTTCAATTTCCGGGGTGTCGGCGCCAGTGAAGGCATCCACGACGAAGGTCGGGGCGAGAGCGAGGACATGCTCGAGGTCGTCAGCCAGATCGCGCCGGACGGTCCGCTGGCCATTTCCGGCTTTTCCTTCGGTGCCTTTGTCGCGAGTCGCGTCATCGAGAAGCTCTGGGCTTCGCGCGACATTCGAAACCTCGTTCTCGTCGGCACTGCCGCATCGCGTTTTTCCGTTGCGACCTTGCCTCCTGACTCGCACGAGCGTGCTCTGGTCGTGCATGGCGAGCTGGACGACACCGTGCCGCTTGCTGCGGTGATGGACTGGGCCCGGCCGCAGTCACTTCCTGTCACAGTCGTTCCAGGGGGCGGACATTTCTTTCACGGACAATTGCCGCTGCTCAAGAGCCTTGTGGCCCGCCATCTCCGCGCGGGCTAGTGTTCGCCTCGACGCACCTCCATGAATCGTTTGTTCAAAACGCTGCGCGCGTTGGCAGTGACGGCTGCCGCATCCATTGGCCTGATCGCTCTCGCCCAGATCCCGGCGCCGCCTGAAATTGCGGCGCGCAGCTTTCTGCTGCTCGACGTCACGGCGAACCAGGTGCTGGCGCAAAAGGACGTCGACAGCCCGGTCGAGCCCGCGTCGCTCACCAAATTGATGTCGGCGTACCTGGTCTTCGACGCGCTCAAGGCCGGGAAGATCACATTGCCACAGACGCTTCCCGTCAGCGCGCGTGCCTGGAAGATGCCAGGTTCGCGGATGTTCATCGATCCGAAGATGCAGGTGCCGGTGGAAGACCTGATCAAGGGGATGATCGTCCAGTCCGGCAACGACGCGACGATTGCACTCGCCGAAGGCGTGGGCGGGACGGTCGAGCATTTCGTCGAACTCATGAATGAGCAGGCCAAGGTGCTCGGCATGAAGAACACCGTCTTCAAGAATCCGGTGGGGCTGGTTGCACCTGGGCACACGACCACGGCGCGCGACCTGAGCATCCTGGCGACGCGACTCATGCGCGACTTTCCGGAGTACGCGCACTACTACGCGATCAAGAGGTACCGCTATCCCGGCACGCCGTCGACCAACGAAACGAATCGCAACCTGCTGCTCTTCCGTGACCCGACCGTCGATGGCTTGAAGACGGGCCACACGGATGCTGCCGGCTACGGCATGGTCGTGACCGCCAGGCGCGATTTCCCGAATCTGGCGGGTGGCCGGCGCCTCCTGTCCGTCGTCCTGGGGGCCGGCAGCGAGAACGCGCGCGCCAACGAGTCGCAGAAGCTTCTGAACTGGGGCTACACGGCCTATGACGCCGTACGGCTGTTCGATGCCAATCAGGCCGTGGCAACGCCCCAGGTGTGGAAGGGCAAGGAAGGCACGGTCAAGCTCGGTCGGCCCGAAGCCATCGTGGTGGCGGTTCCGGCCGGGTCCGCGGGCAAGATCAAGACACAGGTGGCGCGGCCCGATCCGCTGGTTGCCCCTTTCGCCAGGCACCAGCCCGTCGGGTCGCTGCAGATCACCCTGGCGGACCAGCCCGTGACCGAGGTGCAATTGGTCGCCCTCGATGCGGTGGAGCAGGCGAGCGTCCTGGGGCGGGCGTGGGACGCCGTCCGGCTCTGGATAAAGTAGCTGTTACTGCATAGAACTGGGTGTTATACTCGTGGGCTTTTCGGAAAAATCCGAAGGGATTCACGTTTTCGTCATCTCCCGGCCCCTCGTCCCATGTCACGTCATGTAGAGGAATCCGGCTGGAGTGTTTTGGGATTTATTCATTCATGCCAACCATCAATCAACTGGTGCGTCAGGGTCGCGAGGTCGAAAAGATCAAGTCGAAGAGCCCTGCCATGCAGAACTCGCCGCAGCGTCGCGGTGTCTGCACCCGGGTCTACACCACGACCCCGAAAAAGCCGAACTCGGCGCTGCGTAAGGTCGCCAAGGTGCGCCTGACCAACGGCTTCGAAGTCATTTCCTACATCGGCGGCGAAGGCCACAATCTGCAGGAACACAGCGTGGTGCTGGTTCGCGGCGGTCGTGTCAAGGACTTGCCCGGCGTGCGCTACCACATCGTGCGCGGTTCGCTCGACTTGCAAGGCGTGAAAGACCGCAAGCAGTCGCGTTCCAAGTACGGCGCGAAGCGTCCCAAGAAGGCTTGAGCCTTCCTTTCGTTCAACGGTGTTCGGGTGCCTTGGCAGGCGCGCCGAGCGAAGTGACCCGCTGTTGGGTCGAGTAAGTGAGAGTCTTGTTGGCTCTCGCGGTGTCGGAAACGGCGCCAACTGAAGCAAAGAGGTTAGAAAAATGCCACGTCGTCGCGAAGTCCCCAAACGTGAAATCCTGCCGGATCCCAAGTACGGCAATGTCGAGCTGTCGAAGTTCATGAACGTGATCATGGAAGGCGGCAAGAAGGCAATCGCCGAGCGCATCATCTACGGTGCGCTCGATCAGATCGAAAAGAAGAACCCGGGCAAGGACCCGCTGGAAGCCTTCACCATCGCCATCAACAATGTGAAGCCGATGGTCGAAGTGAAGTCGCGCCGCGTCGGTGGCGCGAACTACCAGGTGCCCGTCGAAGTTCGTCCGGTTCGTCGCCTGGCGCTGTCGATGCGCTGGATCAAGGAAGCCGCCCGCAAGCGCGGCGAGAAATCGATGGCCTTGCGTCTGGCCAACGAACTCATGGAAGCTACGGAAGGCCGTGGCGGCGCCATGAAGAAGCGCGATGAAGTGCATCGCATGGCCGAAGCCAACAAGGCCTTCAGCCACTTCCGCTTCTAAGAATCGTCCCCTAGTCAGGCAGGCTGGAAGCCCGACCCACCTCGAGCGGTGGGCGGGCTTTCATCCGTTAACGGAGTAATTTTTCATGTCACGCAAGACCCCCATCGAGCGCTACCGCAACATCGGTATTTCTGCGCACATCGACGCCGGCAAGACCACCACCACCGAGCGCATCCTGTTCTACACGGGCGTGAACCACAAGATCGGCGAAGTGCACGATGGCGCCGCCACCATGGACTGGATGGAGCAAGAGCAGGAGCGTGGCATCACGATCACGTCGGCTGCGACCACCTGTTTCTGGAAGGGCATGGGCGCGAACTTCGACGAACACCGCATCAACATCATCGACACCCCCGGCCACGTTGACTTCACCATCGAAGTCGAGCGTTCGATGCGTGTGCTCGACGGTGCGGTGATGGTGTATGACGCCGTCGGCGGCGTGCAGCCTCAGTCGGAAACCGTCTGGCGCCAAGCCAACAAGTACAAGGTTCCACGCCTGGCGTTCGTCAACAAGATGGACCGTACTGGCGCCGACTTCCTGCGCGTGCGTCAGATGATGGTCGATCGCCTGAAGGCCAATCCCGTCGTGATCCAGATCCCGATCGGCGCCGAAGAGCGCTTCCAGGGGATCGTCGACCTCGTCAAGATGAAGTCGATCATCTGGGACGAGGACAAGGGTGTGACCTTCAAGTACGGCGAGATCCCGGCTGAGCTGGCCGCCGTCTGCGCTGAATATCGCGAAAAGCTGGTCGAAGCCGCCGCCGAAGCCAGCGAAGAGCTCATGAACAAGTACCTCGAGGGCAACGAGCTGAGCGAAGCGGAAATCAAAGCCGCCATCCGCCAACGCACCATTGCTGGCGAAATCCAGCCGATGCTGTGCGGCTCCGCCTTCAAGAACAAGGGCGTGCAGGCGATGCTCGACGCCGTCGTCGAATACATGCCGTCGCCGCTCGACATCCCGCCGGTTGCTGGCATGGACGAAGACGAGCAGCCCGTCACCCGCAAGGCAGACGACAGCGAAAAATTCTCGGCGCTCGCGTTCAAGCTGATGACCGATCCCTTCGTTGGTCAGCTGACCTTTGTGCGGGTCTATTCGGGCGTGCTGAGCAAGGGCGATAGCGTCTACAACCCGGTGCGCGGCAAGAAGGAGCGTATCGGTCGTATCGTGCAGATGCATGCGAACAACCGCGAAGAAGTCAGCGAAATCCGCGCTGGCGACATCGCCGCTTGCGTGGGCCTGAAGGAAGTGACAACCGGCGAGACGCTGTGCGATCCGGAAGCTATCGTGACGCTCGAGCGCATGGTCTTCCCGGAGTCCGTGATCTCGCAGGCTGTCGAGCCGAAGACCAAAGCAGACCAGGAAAAGATGGGCATCGCGCTCCAGCGCCTGGCACAGGAAGATCCCTCGTTCCGCGTGCGGACCGACGAAGAATCGGGCCAGACCATCATCGCCGGCATGGGCGAGTTGCACCTGGAAATCATCGTCGACCGCATGAAGCGCGAGTTCGGTGTGGAAGCCAATGTTGGCAAGCCCCAAGTGGCTTACCGCGAAACCATTCGCAAGACCGTCGAAGATGCCGAAGGCAAATTCGTGCGTCAGTCGGGTGGCAAGGGCCAGTACGGACACGTCGTGCTCAAGCTCGAACCGAACGAAGCCGGCAAGGGCTTCGAATTCGTCGATGCCATCAAGGGTGGCGTGGTGCCGCGCGAATACATCCCGGCAGTCGAGAAGGGCGTGATCGAGGCGCTGACGCAAGGCGTTCTGGCTGGCTATCCGGTCGTCGACGTCAAGGTCACTCTGCACTTCGGTTCGTACCACGATGTGGACTCGAACGAAATGGCCTTCAAGATGGCCGCGATCTTCGGTTTCAAGGAAGGGGCCCGCAAGGCGAGCCCGGTGATCCTCGAGCCGATGATGGCCGTGGAGGTCGAAACACCCGAAGACTACGCTGGCAACGTGATGGGCGACCTGTCCTCACGCCGGGGCATGGTTCAGGGCATGGACGACATGGTCGGTGGCGGCAAGGCCATCAAGGCCGAGGTGCCGCTTTCGGAAATGTTCGGCTACTCGACCACGCTGCGTTCGATGTCGCAAGGCCGCGCCACGTACACGATGGAATTCAAGCACTACGCCGAAGCCCCGCGCAACGTTGCCGAAGCGATCGTCGCTTCGCGCGCAAAGTAAGGCTTCAAGGAACTTGTCTGCGACCCAGTGCCTCTCGTTGCCCGTGGCGAGAGAAACAGCAACAGGGTGCAGACGTTAAACCCCGCACGGGCGCTGCTCTTTCAAGGATAGAAAATGGCAAAAGGAAAATTCACCCGTACGAAGCCGCACGTGAACGTGGGCACGATTGGTCACGTTGACCATGGCAAGACGACGCTGACGGCGGCGATTGCGACGGTGCTGTCGA